>NZ_JBVVPL010000006.1:0-38583 GCF_055807615.1 Bradyrhizobium sp. MV1.5
ATATGCGGGGCCAGCATTGCGGCGGACCGAGGTTATATGAGCCGATGGCGGGAGCGAGGCAAGGTGGCCATGGACGTGGGGGGGGGGGGGGGGGGGGGGGGGGGCGGGCGGCGGCGCCGGGGGGGGGGGGGGGGTGGGCGGCGGCGGGGGCGGCCGCGCCCCGCCCGCCCCGGGCGCGCGGCAAATTTGTTTCCGTAAGTAAGCCAGGCCGCATTCGCGGCCCGGCTCGGCCTGACGGCTACGCCGCCAGCGCCTCAGCTGCTCGCCGCTGCGGCAGCCGCAGCACGGTCGGCAGCCAACCCTTGTCGGCCAGCAGCCGCTCGGCGGCTTCCGCCATCGCGGGCTTCTTCAAGTCCCCCAGTTGCGCGGCGGCTTCCTCCGACACCCCTTCACGCACCGCCTCGACGATGACCGCCTTGGTGACCTGCCCAAGGTAGTTGGTGGCAGTGGGTTGCCAGTGCACCGTCATGTCCAGCGAGACCGCCTGAGCCATCGCCTCGGCGTGTTTCAGGGGCTGGGATGAGCCTGATCCCGGACGAACGACCGCATCGACCGTAAGCGCCGCGCAATGCGCCAGCAGACGCATCAACTGCTCCTGCGTGAACCCCAGCAACGCGTCCCACAGGGTTTGCACATCGCCGGGCAGCGCCTTGGCAAGCTCCGCCTGCCGGTCGCTGCACGCACGACCCTGCGGGCTCTCATCAATCCCCGCCGCATGCCCCGACAGGTAGACCGTGCGCACGGTCATATCGAGGCACGACACGCGGTTGCCGAAGTAGAACGTGGACGCCACGAACGCATGCACCACCGCGATGAACGCGATGTCGGGACGCTGCGCTACCGCTTCCCGCAACGCCGCCGTACGCTGGGCGGTCAGTTGCGCCACCAGCCGGTCGGGTAGGGCGGTGGACACCCCACCGTCCTTGGCTGCCGCCTCCGGCTCGGCCTCCCGTCGCTGCGCGGCAGGCGCCTCATCCTCCTTGCGGATGAACCCGCGTTCCACCCGCACGCCGCCGTCGTAGCCGAGCGACACGAACGCGCCGCCCGCCGCGATGTCTGCGGGGGCGTAGACCGGCTGGCCCTTCAAGGCCTCCATCTCCGCCTCAAGCTGGTCAACGCGGGCCTGCATGGCCTCGGTCATCTCCTCGTTGTCGGCGACGGTTTCCAGTTCGCGGTACTCCGCCTCCAGCTTCTCCAGCCTGCGCTGCGCCTTCGCCGAAAGCTCCGGCTCCGAAGGATAGACCCGGCGCATGGCGCTGGTGGCGCGGAAGTCATACTCGGGCGTGACCATCACCCACGCCCAGCCTTCCGCACGTATCGCCCGCGCTTCCTGCTCCAGCTTGGCCAGCACCAGCCGGTCAAGCAACGCCGGGTCGGCGAAGTAACCGCCGTTCTCGTCGTCGAACAGGTCGCGGGTGATGATGCCACCGGCTTGCACGTAAGCCTCGGCACCGACGAACCGGACGCGCCGGTCGTCCGCGTCAACCTGGCCCTCGGTCAACGCCCGGCGGATGGCATCCGCGCCCTTGTCCCAGCCAAGGCCCTGCCAGACCTCCTGCTGCCGCGCATGGTCGTCGGTGAGGGTGAACGCCATCACCTGCTCAAGGCTCATGCCGCCTTCGCGGTAGACCGCCATCAGCGCCGGGCTGACCGCCGCCAGCTTGAGCCGCTGGCGCACCACCGCAGGCGACACGCCAAAGCGCGCCGCGATGTCGTCCGCCGCCATCCCCTTCTCCGTGTGCAACACCGCGAAGGCCTCGAACTCGTCGGCGGGGTGCATCGACGAACGAATGACGTTCTCGGCGAGGCTGATTTCATGGGCGTCATGCTCGGTGTCGAGCACGCAGCGAATGAGGTCGGTCTTTTTGATTTGCCTGCGCTTGGCGCGGAGCAACTGCGCCAGCCTGCGGCCTTCGCCGATGGTGACAAAGTAATGGCCGGTCTCACGGCCTTCGCCGTCACGCTCCGGCTCCACGACGAGGTTTTGCAGCATGCCGTTGGCGGCGATGCTGGCCGCCAAACCTTCGACTTCCGCAGCGGTGTGCTCGACCTTGCGCACGTTGCGGGGCGACTTCTTCAGCATGTTCAGCGGCACGAATATCTCGCTGCCGCTTTTGGGTTGGGTTTTCTCGGTCATCTTATGTCTCTTCCTTGGTTTACAGGTTTCAGCGCAAAAGCCGCGCTGAAGCCCTGCCCGTCGGCGAGACCGGGGAGGCAAGTGCAAGGGCGGACGCAGCCCGAGGGGTATCTCCCGGTCTGCACAAGCGAAGCGCGGAAGACTGGGGAAACGGCTGCGTCCGAGCGTCCTTCACGCGATCCCTTGCAGGCGCCAGGGGCAGCGCCCCTTAGCTCTTTGCGCGAGGGATCGTGACCGGAGGCCGGGACCACTTGGCCCGGAGCGCTTGCGCGTAGAGCCCGGCCGGTAGGCGACGCGGCCAAGGTTAATAGCGCCTCCGGGGCACGAATTTGTGCCGCTTCGAGGGTTCGGAACCTTGGAATCACCGAATTTTAACGCTAAGAAGGGAACCTTAAACGTGTGCGCTGTTTAAATTCGCACCTTCACGTGTGTATTTCGGAGGACACTATTTTCGATAGGATCGGGACAATATTCCAAGCTGCTTTGGAGCCCAGCCAGACGACTGCGGCTGCTCGTGTCGCGTTAGCGTTCATCATCTTAGCTTCGACAGCGCAACTGGGCCTCGCCGCTTCAACGTTGTGGCTCGCCCGATATCCCGTTCGCAGGCAGCATCTTGGATTCTTATACGAGCTTTACCTGCTCTTCCTGTTTTTGAAAAAGCATACGAAGGGCGTGATTGTGTCGCATCCGCTCTCCAACGCGGAGTTCACCCAATACAACCGAGGGCGTGAGATAGCGAAGAATGTCTTCTTCAGTTTCCTCTTCTTTGGAATGACGTTGGTTGTAATTGTGTCTGCCTTGATTTCGTATCGAGAAGATCCAGGTTTCACCAATACCGATTTGCTTTTGCTACTTATCTCTTCGATCATCGCCATAGTTCAACTTCGGATTTACGACAGCGAGCGAAAGATATATAACGGAAAAGTATCCTACGTTCCGTTTATCACTGCTCCGGAGGAGGTCTCAGCACCTCCTCGCAACGGAGCTGACGATCTTAGCTCCGGACTCGCAAAGGAGTCCGAGATGAACCCGAAACCCATTTACGAACGCATCAATCCAGAGTCGTTTGCAAAAACTGCAAGCGAAGCCAGCAAGAACATCGACGAGCTTATCGAGGCAGATAAGCGCCGGACGGAAGAAGCATTGGGCAAATCCAGATGGTCAAAGATGTTTGAGCTTTCGGGAGCGCCTGCGAAAAATAAGGAATAGAAGATCTATTTTTGGGGAAGGAGGACGGTGCGCAAGCGCCGTCCATTTTTACAGCATGAAAGTCATTGGTTTTCACGGGACGACTGAACAAGGGCGTCTCGATATCGAAAGAGACGGGATCCGCACCACAAGCCGACTCAATCGCCGGCCAAAATGGCTGGGGATGGGCTTCTATCTGTTTCAGGATGGGCCTGAGGCGGCCAAGCTGTGGGCAAGTGAAGCAGGGCGGCGTCGTAGCCAACGGCCAGCGGTCCTCAAAGCAACCATCGACTTGAGAGACTGCGTTGACCTGACCGATATCGGCTACTGGAAACTCTTCAAGGACAATCAACACAACTTTGGCACACCGGATCGCAATCAACTTGGTCCCGAAGCTCTATTTCGCGATCTGAGCGAAGAGGAGAAGAGGGAGCTTTACGCCAACTACGAGGATGATCATTACATTACTGCTTTTGCGGCACTCCTGGAAAAGGAGGGCCATACTGTGCGTTCGATACGCGCCGCCTTTATTGAAGGAAGCCCTATCCATACACGCTCATGGTTATTCGACCGATCACATGTTGCCATTTGCGTGCGTTCCGAGGACGTTATCGAACAAGCAGAATGGATCTGAGGCAATCGGCTATTCGAGATAATCGGATTCGGGATATGAAGTGCCCCGCATCGTTGCCGATGCGGGGCAGGTAGCTCTGCACGTTGCGGGTCATCAGCTCTCAACGGGCTTCGACCATTTCCGAGTCTTGGAAGATGGTTTCCCTCACCACGCCAGCGTGCCTAACCGCTGCTCCGGGAAGAATCGCACAAGGCTACTTCTCGGAGCCGGCAGCTCATGCGGCCGACTATAGAGCCGGTCAGGTGCTGGCAGCCTTGCGTTCGCGAATGACGAGCCGACCGCTGACGGGTAGGGCAATCAGTTCGACGTTGAACCCCTTGCCGTCATCATGCGGCCACGCCGCCCCCAGCTTGGTCCAGAACGCGCTCTCGCCTTCGCCGGTGACGACGAACGCTTCATGGGTCGGTTTCTTCGACTTCGATGATGACCTGGTGGCCATTGTATTCTCCTGTTGGATGATGCCGCAGGCGGCAGTCCGGTCGGGAGACAAAAACGTTTCCTGTGCCGGTCGTTGCCGGCAAGCGGTTGATGTGAGCGTAGCGGAGTTTTCGCATGCCGGAACCGCCTTCGTGAAAGAGCTGCGTTCCGGTGTGTCTCGCCTAACACGGTTGGTCAGACAAAATATCTTTGTCAGCCGGCTACGCCAATCGCGGCCGGACGCGAGGGCTCAAGGCAAGGGTCCGGCCCAGGGCTGCCTTTAGGGATACGCTTGGAGCCCTGCGCGGATGTGCCTCGGGCTTAGTTTCCCCATCCTACCGGCCGGGCATTGGAGTTAGACGTGCAACGGGAGATGGTCTTAAGACGCAATAGGAGCGCGCCAGAATAGGTTGTAGATCGTGGGAAGGACCGTGCTGAGGGTTGAGCGAGGTGAAGCAACTATCGCACAACTGACAAGGAGAACGCTTCGCGGTAGTGTAAGCCGACTCAACCTTAAAGGGATGATGGTGGTTTGAGCAAGCTAGGTACTAGGTCCGCTCGTGGCTAAGGATGTCGATACGCAACGCGCATCGCCACTGGGCGCACGCGCCTCCAACGCAGGAGACCAATATCAAGAGCTTTGGGCACTGCAACAAGCACTTGGATTGCTCGTCCCTTCAACGGGGCTGTCGGCCGTAACGGTCGAAGGAATTGCGTCCGAAAGTGTCGACGAGGACCAAAGGGTCTGGGATGGCGTCGATTGCGCACTCTACTTTGGGGGAAAGAACCTGGAGACGGCCAACAAGGTCGTTATTGCACAGCACAAGTACTCGACGACAAACCCGGAGAAAGACTGGACCATCGCTCGCCTCGTTAACAATACCAAGAAGAAGGGAGGCGACAATTCAGTCATCAGGCGGCTTGCAGATGCATTTCGAGAAGCCAAGCGGCGGATGCAGTCTGGCGCCGAGCTGCAAATTCGGCTGGTGAGCAATCAAGGGATTGCTTCCGAGGTTTACGAAGCAATTGACGCCTTAAAAGCTAACGCACCAGCCAGTCGGGCCAATAAGCTCTCCGAGAACGTTGAGAAGGTCCGGCGCTCAACCGGTTTAGATGAGGGAGACCTTCGCCACTTCGTTAACTCCTTGGACCTCTCTGAGTGCGGCCAATCCTCTCGCTATTCCTTGCGCGGAACAATCACGAAACACGTAGCGGAGATTCTTGGCGACGACGAAAGTACAACTGTTCGCGAGCTTATGTACTTTATGCGCGAACTCATGATGCCCGGCAAGGAGCGGGAATACATTTCGCGAGAGACCATCCTAGGATGGTTCGGAGTTGCAGCAGAATCAGGGCTATTTCCGGCGCCAAGTGACTTTAAGACGGTTGCCAACCCAATCGACCGAGAACCTGCCCGAGCCTTGCTCGCCGCCCTTCTAGACGGCTCCAAGATCAATTGTCTGCACGGGAGCGCTGGTTGCGGCAAGACGACCTCGTTGATGCAACTCAGGTCACTATTGCCACCGTCATCCGTTTTCGCCTTATTCGACTGTTATGGCGGCGGCCGCTACCTGTTCAGCACAGACCGCAGACATCTACCGGAGCACGCATTCACCCAGATTGCGAATGAACTGAGCCTTGATCTGGGTATTCCCTTTCTCCTGGCGCGAGGTTCAAATAACCCTATCCTGGTGCGGCGCTTCTTAGAGCGGATTAAGCTTGCGGCTGATCTACTGTACAAGAGTGACGCGAACGCACTATTAGTTGTCGGCATTGACGCGGCAGATAACTCCGTCACCGCCGCGAGACGTTCCATTCCCGCAGAAGCCTGCTTCGTTACGGAGCTAGCCAGGGCTGACCTGGCGCTCCTCCCGTCCAATGTGCGTCTGATATTCAGCTCCCGAACTGCCAGGAAGGACAGCCTAGAGCTACCCGCGGCAACCCGATTTGTCGCTTGCCCAGCGTTCAACGCGCAGGAAACGGAAGCGTTCGCTAAACGCAAAATTCCGACCGTAACAACGGAGTGGATTGAGCAATTCCATGCGTTATCGAACGGGATACCACGGGTTCAGGACTACGCATTCCGCGCCGGCAACTATGACCCGGTAGAGACGCTGAATGCGCTTCGTCCAGGGGGCAAGAATCTGGCCGACGTTCTGCGGAAGCTCTTTCAAGAAGCGATTGATAAAGCAGGCATTGATACGTCCTACGACATCCTAATGTCCTGCTTCGCCGCTCTTCCCGCTCCGATACCGGTTGAGCACTTCGCCAAAATTGCCGGCCTTCAGGCATCAGAGGTCATTGACTTCATCCAAGATACAAGTCCCAGCCTGCGTTTAGAGGATGAGGGGATATCCATCGCAGACGAAGACGTGGAGGATTTCATCCGGGCCGAAGGAAATGCCGGGCTCGGGCAAATCAGTGAACGCGCATGCGATCTCTTCGCGTCGCTCCATGAAAAAGACGCTTACGTCGCGGTGAACATTGCCGACCTGCTAGTCGCCGCCGGGAGAGAGAAAGAAATTCTCCCGATGATAGAAAAGAACCTGTCGCCGGCCGCCATTGCGGATCCGATCGTCCGTCGCGAAATTCAACTCCGGAGATTGCGCTTGGCCCATGCGGCGTGCCGAGCCGCGGGCGACGCAGCAGCGGTCATGAAGGTGGTCCTGCTGGGGGCTGAAGCTTCAAAAGATCAGGCCTTCTTCGCAGAAATACTAGATAAGCATCCGGACCTCTCGACCCGCTTCGCGCGCTCCTCGCTGGTCAGACTTGTGCTCTCAAACGCCGACAGTGCGAAGAGACAGGGACGCGTCCTGATCCAAGATGCGGTCAGGGCGGCACGCTCAGGAAACAAGATCCAAGCGATTGAACAGCTGCACTACTATCATGAATGGCTCGCCCGCCGTAATAAGCTTTCCCAAGAGGAGCGCCACGGTTGGCGCATTGAAATCGATGATGTTGCTGCTGACGTCGAGTGCGCAGCTCTCCTTCATGGCCCCTTAGCGGCCTTTCGGGAACTCAACCGCTGGACATCAAGGCAGTTACGGCTGTCTGCGGCGATGCGGCTGGTTCCGAACCTTATCGCAACCGGAAACGCCAGTATTGTGGAATCCGCGCTCCGCGAACGGATTTTGCCATCGGCTTGGGAGGCACTCCTCCTCGTGCCGCTCGCTCTTTCGGGCGCGAAGATTGAGTGCACACGTTTGGAAGAATCGCTCTCTGTACTGGAGCGTACGCTGAGACCATCATTCAATAAGACGCCCGATGACTACGGTGATAATTGGAAGTCTGAATTGCGAGCATTGCTCGTTACAGCGGGCGAAATTGGGTTCTCGCTGGGGATGTCTGAGGTAGCGACACGAGGCGTCCTAACGCTCGCCGGAAATTTGGACGCTCCGTTGGAAACACCCAACAGCGACCTTCGAAGCGGTTCTCTGGATATCCCGATCCGCGCGTGGGTCCTGCGCCAAACAATTGACGGCAAGCCTACGTCGTCGAAGGAGTTTCTAGACGCGATTGATCCCCCTCCGCCTCCGCCACCACCGAGTAGCGAACCGCAGACCAGGGGCAAGAAACGGAAGCCCAAAGAGGAAGACACCTCACGGGCGCGGAAACTTGACGAAGAGCAAAGGCGGATCGTCGGAACTATCTTTTCCGTCTACGAGAGCCGCGCCTCTATCCTGAATCACCATCGCCGCAGTGGTTCAACGGACGCGGCTCAGATCGAGAGAATCGGAAATTTGGGCTCCGATGAATACATACTCAAACGCTATTCAGGCATCGGTGTCAGAGCCCGGCTTGCTCGTAGCATCCTTGAATTGATGCATTTAGGCGGTCTTGCTTGGGCACCGTTGTTCGCCAAAGCAGCGAGTATAGCCTCTCCCGGCTACAGCGATCCATTTGGCGACCATCTTCTTCCGCTCTGGCGCCTTCTACTATTACGCCTGGAGAGCAGGGACTTTGTTCTCAAAGCCCTGGTCGAACGATCGCCCGAGCTGCGAGCAGCAAGAGAGCCGGCAACAACTAAGGTTGACGCATCGATTAATTTCAGTCGCCTTGCATTGGTATTCAGCGAGCCAGACGCACGAACCTTCTATGAGGATGCAATTTCTCTCGCACAGGAAATCGATCGAGAAGCTATTGACCAGGTCGGAGTTCTGGAAGCCCTAACGGTCCACTCGGCAAGCTGGAATGCGACCGCCAAGGTAAGGGCTGCCACTCCGCTGGTAAACGCGATAACCGACATCGCCGTACGGCTTCGAGACGAGGAACATTTCCAATGGGACGAATGTGTAAATGTGGTAGTGCGGCTTCACAGTCCCCTGGCACTCGCCGCAATATCTCGCTGGGCCGACCAGGGCATTGAGAACTTCCCAAGGAACCTGGAGTATTTCTTGGCAGAGGCGGGCCGCCTCAACGAGATTTCTCCATCAATTGCCGCAGCACTCTTAATTCTTATCCCTGACGTCGCAAACAAGAGCCGTTTGGACGTTGTCAGTCGATTGAGGTCCGAAAATCAGACGTCGGCATTTGAGATCATCGGATTGCTTTCGGAAGACCTCTTACTCTACGAAAAGCCGACAGACATGGGTGCGCATGCCGGCGAGTTTATAAACACCGTTTCTTCGCTGGGATTGCAATGTGATCATGCGAACTATCGCCGGTTAGCTGAGACGCATCACTATCTCGCTTCGAAAAATTCGGCTGAGCAGCGCGAAGAATCAAAAGAACCGAGCCCTGCCAAGATCAGCGGCGGTCCATTCACAACGCGAGGCGCGATCGAAGCTGAATACCAAGCTGCTCGCAAGAGTGGGATGTATCTCGGCGCAGGCCCGATCCTTACCCAGATAATCGACACGATTTCCTCACCTGGCGATCGCGTCCCGTTTCTCGATGCGCTCTCCGAAAGTGACCTTGGTGATTACAGCGAAACTGGCCGAGCCGATGCCATCTTAGCCGCCCTGGCAAAATGGGATAGCCCTTCCGTAAACAGTTGGCGTTCAAGTGCGTTGCCTCGCTTAATTGTTCAACGGTTCGTGGGTCTAATGGTCATGTATGGGTGGGAGTATAGACACCTAAGTGATCTCCTCGCGGCCACGCGGCTAAACAATGCGCAAAAACTGGATATCTTGGCCGAAGCGTTGGAGAAAACGAGCCTCTCACTCGGAAGTCGGTCGTTATTCATAGTCTCCAAACAAATGGCGGGGCTCTTGGAGCCGAATGACGCGTGGCTGATCTTCGACTGGTATCTACAGCGCATTGGTACTCGTGTTTCACTCGATGAGAGCGCTTTGAAGGGTGAGGATGTTCCCGCGAATATGGACGAGGCTTTAGGCCGGCTACTCTTCGCTCTCATGAGCGACATCGATACCCGAATAAGGTGGCGCGCGGCGCACGCGGTGCGCCGGCTCGCCAAACTCGGCGCGAAAGGGAACGTGAGTTCGCTATTTGCAGAGTATCACCGAACGCGAGATGACGCGTTTCGAGATCCTGCATCACCTTTCTATTGGCTAGCTGCCCGGCTTTGGATGGTCATAGCGGCGGCGAGAGTTGCCCATGAAGCTCCTGATAGCTTGCTGGACGTTCACAAGAAGCTCCTGGACATCGCGTTAGACGACGATTTCCCGCACTTCTCTGTCCGCGAGTACGCTAAAGCCGCGCTGGTCGCTCTGCATGAAGGCGGCGCCGCCGCGCTCGACCCAACCACGCTTGAACGCGTTCTACGCACGAACGCTCCGTCCCTGCCTTCCGAGAAGCGGAAGGAGAACAATCCGCCCCATATTGAGTGGAGTGAAAAGAAAGGCGAGCGGTTCGATTTCGGTTACGACACCGTTGAACACGTTCTTACGCCACTCCTACGAATGTTTGTTGGCCTGCCAAGAGACGAATTGTACCGTCGGCTTGAGTACTGGCTGGTTGATCAGTGGAAGGCCCCTGAAAAGGTCAATTATTGGGACCTTGAGCCTCGCAAGGGGCGCTACAACGAAAACCGTTGGGGGCTTCACCATTCCGACAAAGGTAGCATGCCCGTCATCGAGCGTTATGGCTACTACTTGGAATGGAACGCTGTCTTATGTGTGGTCGGAGAATTGCTGCAGAAATACCCGCTCTGGGAGCATCTGGATGGCGATTCTTGGGGCACCTTCAAGCACTGGGTCGCAAAACTGCTCCTCACCGTTCCTCCGGTTTGGATGGCGGACTTTAGAGATCCAAAGCCACTTGAAGACCCGTTGTGGCTTGCCGGGGCCAAGGACGATAATCGCTGGGTTAGCCAAATCTCAAAGAGTGAGTTTTTATCGGCTCTCTTTGCTGATGCTGACACCCTAATAGTCGAAGGCACATGGACCTCGGGCTTTCCTACCCGAGAGGTTCGAGCACACATCTCCAGCGCTCTGGTTAATCCGGAAACGGCGGGAGCCTTAGCCCGTTCCTTCAGCATGAGAGATCGTCGTCAGTGGCCGTATCACTTACCCAATGCCGATTCCGACTATGATCACGATCAGCGCTTTAGTGAAATGCCTTATAAGCTTGTCGGATGGCTCGCAGACGTCCGCCATGACGAGGGACTGGATCTAAAGGATCCCCTGAGAAACGGCACCAACGGACCCACGAAGTCACCAGCGCAAACCGTGATTGCAGATCTAAACCTTAAAGCAAGCCCACCACCAGCCAAGGCCTGGACGATTGGGGGGGCGGACAAGATTGTTATTCGCGAGTTGGTTTGGGCAGATCTTCCTGAGAGGTACGATTACGACGGCGGGCCCTATCGGCAACGAGAGACCAAGTCGGAGGGGAGCTGTCTTCAGATTGATGCCGACGTGCTAATGTCCTTCCTTAGAAGGCAGAAGATGAGTTTGATCGTCGGCATTCACTTGGAACGGAGGCTAGAGGCAGAATACGGGGGCAGGCACGATGAAAAAACCAAGAAAAGCAAAGCGTTCGAACAATTCTTCATCTTACGAACGGAAGGCACAATCGAAAGCCACACAGGAGCTGTTGGCACTTGGTGGAAGGCTCGTTGAGAAATTCAAGCTGCAGGTTGATGAGGATACGCTCGGGCAATGGATCGCTCATCACCTAGCCGAGAAACTCTTGGCACATAAGCGCGCCTCCGGACCGGCGAAGGTGGTCCTTGAAGCCGAGCTAGTGGATACAATCCTCAAGTTTTGGAAGCATCGCGCGTACTTTCCTCGCGGTACCCAGCCATTTGAAGGCTATGACGCAGTGTTGCGCGCTCTTGAGAGTTTCGATCCAAATCCGAGCAATGGCCGTTATTTTCAGTACCGACCGGCTGATGAGCTGAAGAAGGAGGCAAAGCCTCCCTCTCAAGAATGGATCGATGCGGCAAAAACCTTCGATCGAGGCGCGCGGGCGATGGTCGGCCTCTGCTTTGAACAAGCAGCACGCGCTTCTGGGCAACCTGACGAAGTATGGCTTTCAGCGGCGAAAGTTCTTGCTGAAGACGCAGATCGCGATTTAACGGTCTTTAAGTTTATCAAGGCCGGAGCGAAGGAGGATAAGATTGATCCCATCGAGTTTGAAAGAAGACGGCTAGAAAGAAAGCGGGACGATTTGCGTCGTCTGATCAGTGGAGGCATTCCCATTCTGAGGCTGATCGAAAGTCGCCTGGAAGAATATGAGGCCGATGCCGCGGCATCCAACACCGCAAGTAGCGAGCCAAAGTCGCACTCCAAATCCAAGCCGAAGGCTGAGAAGAAGACGCGAAAGCCAGCAAAACGAAATTCCAAACCGACCAAAAAGGCAAAGAAGGTGTCTACGCGTAAGAAAGCGCGTCGCTAAACTGCTCGTACAACGAAGGGAAGAGGGCTTTGACCACCGGTCTCGACGTCGCTTGACCCTTTGCAGTCGCCAGCAATCACGCCCCTTAGCGTTCGCGAGGGATCGTCACCGTAGGCCGGGACACTTAGCCCGGCGCGTTTGCGCATAGAGCCCGGTCGGCTTGCCGACGCGTCCGTGGAGGAGGCGGTTCGCCAAAGATATCCTTCTTGCCGATGGCGCGCATCCTCGTTCTAACAACGTCGGACACGTTGGGAAAACCACGCTTGCTAGAGCGGATAGGCGTTTGCGATTTCTGCAATTGATGCGCAGCTCCATGAGATGGGTATGCTACCGCTTGTTCCAAGCCCATCCCGATCGGGGTTTACTACTTAGGCTTTAGCACGTTGCTCTCTGAGCAAATGACCAGGCGACGGGAGCCTCGGGTCATCGCCACGTATAAGTTCTGACGGTTCAAATCTGCTGCGTTGAGGATAATCGAGACGTCGGCCTCGAGACCCTTGAGCAACAAAGTGCTGCCAACCGCCCTGCGGGGAAGTGGGCGACCTAGCGCGCGCGATTGTTCCCGGACCATAACCGCCGCCTCTTGAAAGGTTCTTCCGTCCTCAGCCTCAGCCATTTGGAGTGCCCTGATGCAGCCTCTCAAGATCCCCGGCCGGTGGCTTCGAGCGCCGGCCTGCTCACCTACCGCCCCAAGCAGCTCACGAACGCCGGCATGGCTGGGGCTGTCCGAGAAACGAAGCGCGGCTTCTTCAAGTAAGGACGCAGGCTTTCGGTTCTTTTCCGCCCTGATGGTTTCTATGCGCTTCAGCAGAGTAGTTCCGCCGACGTTTGTCATTACGTCTTCAGCAAAGGAGACCACTTGGTTAAGTGCGTCATTGGACTTCAGATCGAGGGTGCGTGCAAAGGTGACGAGGTCCTTAAGATCAACACTTTCTACCGCGGTAGCTCCCGGGGTTTGACTGGCGAATTGGCGCTGTCCCTGTGGATTTTTGCTATCCCCGATGATGAGAACTGATCCATCCTTATTCGGGGCTTTAGTTCGACACGCTTCAAGGCGGCGTTCATGATCGTCTTTTCCGCCGGTCTTGATCCAAGAAACGTTCGCGTGCGCCGATTTTAGGTCGATCGCATTGCCCGCGAGCAACTGCTTTCGAGCATCTAGTAGCCACTCTCCGAATGGTTCCTCATTGACGTTCTTCCACCGCCACGGCGTGGATAGCTCGCCAACAACAGGAAAGTGCTTGCACACCATTGTATCCCAGTCAGCAAGGGGCTCTTGGAAGTCGAATATTGCCTGCATCGGGTCGCCCAAGACGCAGGTTGGGAAGGCCGGAGCCATGTAATAAACGATAGCATGCTGTGGAACGTTGCAATCCTGATACTCATCAACAAACATTCGGCTGTAGGTTGCTGCAATGACATCAAGGCCGTGGCCAGCCTTAAGCATCCGGGCGGCTGCCTTGCGAATATTTGGGTAGTCTGTCCGGGGATTCTCCAATTTTAGAATCTTCGGGTCACAGTCGGCGCGTTTCGGGAATGTTGCGACAAGGCGCATTGCCCAGCCATCGATGGTCGATAGGCGATAGGCTTTTGTAGGAACTCCAGCCTTCTCCAGGCGGCCGCGCAGTGCAGCCACACCGGCATTGGTATGCGTCAGCACGAGGATCGGCTTAGCGGCCTCCGCCTTGGTAATGGATTCTGCGATCAGGTGTGTTTTTCCGCAACCGGCCGGGGCTGTCACCGTGCCACGCTTGATCTCCAGAAGATCTATACCGGCCATTAGGATTCTTTGATCCATGCAAAGATATTATCTAGAACATCGCAGAACTCCTGATCCATGCTTTGATCAGTGCCGACTATCTCTTCGCCAATTTTTTCCATTCGACTTACGGTCTTGAACCAGCTGTTCTTCTTTTTGCGAGCGGCCCTAGCAAGCGTTTCGCGCTTTTCCGTTGTTAGTGCCGACTTGAAGTCCGCGAGAGTGAGTTTCCCGGCGGATTCCGAACGGATATGCTCGTCAATAAGATCCGTACCGAGAAGCTCTTCGGCATGTGATAGCAGTCGCAAGACGCCATCATCTGAGAGGCTAAGAAACAGCTCGTCCTCAAGCGCGCGCCCGGCGCGCCACTTGAACAGGCTGTCACCAAAGACCAGAAACTCCTCTTCCGTGGCTTGATTTGGCTGCTTGTCGTCGTCTCGGAAAACGCAAACCCGGTATCCCAGCCGCTGAAATGCATCTGCACGCTTGTAGATGTGATCACATCCCCCGGCATCAACGAGCGCCACGCCGAGCGCAGTCAATGACGGGTCACCTTGGGCGACAACGCAATTGTCGAGCCCTCGCAATAATCCAACTTCGCTCGCTCCTTCGCAGACGATGACCGATTTGGCCAGAAAGGCCTCGGGGAACGAACGAATTGTGCCCTGAATCGCATCCTCCTTGCCCAGCACGGTCGCTGTATGCTCTGTCCCGGACGCGCGGACGACAAAGAGCTGATCTCCTGACAACTCCCGTACCGCTACAGGCGAATGGGTGGTCAGAAAGGCTTGAAGCGGGGGTATTTTCTCCTTTGCGCCGAGCGATCCAAGAAATCGAATGATGCGATGAGGTTCAAGCCCGTGCTCCAGCTCATCGACAAGGATGATTGTGGCATCCTTGGCTGCCTTGCGCTGGAGCCCGGCGATCAACAGGCGCGTTGAACCGAGGCCTAAACTCCTGAGGGGAATACCTTCTTCACTGTGTAGCGACACAGTTCCACCGCTAAACGACACTGAATGGGCATCAAGCATGGCTTTTAGTTTATCGCCAACGGGGATGCCGAGTTCCTTGGCGGTCGCCGCGACGATCCCGAGCGTTTCGCCGAGTTGTGCGTCCGCTTCATCTCCAAAAGCTGATCGTGCTTCGCGAGCAGCTTTGGCCAGCGAGGCAGAGGTGTCTGCTCTCTCTTCTGAAAGGCGATTCAGCACGGACCCGCGCCGCCAAGCGAGGTTGTAGTCCGTAAGTGCGCCAATACGGGTCGGGCTCAGGCGTACCCGATCAGCCCAGTTGAGGTTGCGAGACTGCGACTGCGCCGCAGCACGCTCGGACACCAGCGTCCATACTGGCTCCAAATCTCCAGCAATCGTCATCCGGATGGTGAGAACGGTTTCGCAGGTTTTCTCTGGTTCATCTTCGATAGTTTGCGTCTCGACATTACAGCCCCTGAGGAAATTTCCGTAAACCTCCATGTTCTTCAGAGAGTCGTCCAGCTCTCCGATTGTCACGGTTACGGCGATCGGCTTGTCGACGTCGAGATTGTAGAAATCAGCGTCAGTGAATTGAGCATTGCGCCGTGCCCCTAGGCAAAGGTCGATCGCATCAAGAATCGAAGATTTCCCCACGTCTCCTGGACCAATCAAGCAGTTGATGCCGGGCGATGGCCACCACGAGAATGCTTGGATGCGGCGGAAATTGCGAATTTCGATATGACGTATGCGTGCCAAGGCTTCCCCCGTTTCCCTCAGCCTCCCACAACCGCTGGTTTTGTGCCAGATTTCTGGTTGAAGTGGCAATTGGTGCGGGCGGCCGGACTCGAACCGGCACAGGCCTTACGGCCCTACGGATTTTCATACCACTTCGGCTTTCGCCGCCGCCATCTGGCGTTCGTGGTCTGGACTATCCCTTCACCTTGGCGATGTTCGCTGTAGGTGCTGCCCGTCTAGTCTCTACACCTTCCCCCTGGCGGGAGCTTGGCTCGGGATTGCCAGTGAAGGTTTCCCCGACTTTGAGCAGTTCTGCTCCTGGGGTTTCCCCCAGGGCACTCAATGGCTTAAGTCCGATGCGTCTACCAATTTCGCCACGCCCGCATCGGCCCATCTATAAGGCGCAATTGGCTTAAGGCCAAGAGATTCCAGCAGATTCCGCACATGCTTTGAGCAACCTAGCGCAAGGTTTCCAGCTCTCCGCGGCGGATTTCCGCCACTTCCCGCTTCGGCGGCTTCTTCTTGCGGACGTTGATGGCGCTGGCGTCCAGCACGTCCTTCAGGTGGGCGGCGTAGTACTTCTCAATCATTTCAACGCTGGTCCGGCAGTTCTTGGCCAGCATGTAGATGTCGGCACCCTCCATCAGGCGGAAGCAGATGTAGGTGTGCCGCAGGCTGTAGAGGGTGCGGGGCCGTCCTTCCCGGTCGTGCTTCAATCCAAGCTCGACCAGGATCTGATTGAACATCGCATGGTGCGATTTCGGGAAAATCCTGTCGTTCGGCTGCGGATTATTCCGCTTCTTCAGGCGATTGAACACCGGCACCGCATTCTGCGTGCTCTTGCAGGGGCCGTAGCCGCGCTTTCCGCGCACCTCGATCTCAAGAATCGTCTCCTGTGTGCCTTCATCGAAGGCCACTGTAACGTCGCGATACTCAAGACGAAGGATTTCGTCCGGCCTCATGCCGGTATTGCTCATGAAGAGGATGAGGTCGTGCAACTGCTCGCCCCACCATTTGTATTTGTTGTTCTTGGGATTTCGCGCCCGCTTCCCGGTCGCCTGGTAGAGCTGGCGGTACTCTTCACGCGAGAACCATGCGCGATGTGAAATCTTGCCGTTCTTCCGGTAAGGCTCTGAAAGATCAGGGAGTGCCGAGAGCCATTGATGGCGTACGGCGGTCTTGAGGATCTGCCGGAGGCAGACAATCTCCTGGTGCATCGTGGTGCGGGCAGGTGGCTTTCCCCACCTTTCCTTGGCATCTGCGATCCGGAACATGCGATACTCGTTCACGAGACCGCCAGTGATTTCCGAAAGACCCTTCTTGCCGAAGAAGGGGATGAGATACTTTCGCGCCCGGCGCTCATGGCCGGCGATGTAGATGGGGTTGCGCTGACCTTCCGTCAGCACTGGAAACTCTTCCAGAAATTTCTCTGCGGCCGCCTTGAATGTCGGCTCCTTCTTGCGAGCGGTGACCTTTTCCAGGTCACCGCTCCTCACCATCCCGCGTAACCTGAGATACCAATCTTCGGCGACTTCCTCGGCCTGCCGGAGGTCGTCCTTCTCCGTGGCGGCTCGGTATTGCTTCCCTTCGATTGTCGCTGCGCAATGGTACCGGCCGCGCTTCCCGCGGCGGTACAGGTGGACTTTGCCACCTAGAATGATGTGGTTCTTTTGCTTTTCAGCCCTTTGCTGCGCGACTTCGTCCATGACGATTAGCTTTCGTTGGCTTCCCGGCTCGCACACGCCAAGCGTGCTAAAAACCGGCTTTGTGCTAACTCTGTGCTAAGGGTAGAGGCTCCGTCAATTCGCCCAAGTGAATGATTTATCGTACATTTTTATCCTTAGCTTGTCAAGAATAAGAATTTTAAGTCCCTTGCGTCTACCAATTCCGCCATGCCCGCTTGATCCAACGAGATCAGCCACTTAAGTCCCTTACCGGCGGTCTGGAATTGGCGTTTGCAGGCCGGAGGGGCGGTTCTTCCTTAGGCGAGCCGGCGGCACAAGGCAAAGCCTCAATCCGGACATTTGTTGTTGCTTTAGGCATTCTCAATCCAGGGGGACTATTCATCCGGCATGTCAGCTTTCATCCAATGCCTGCTTTGATCCAATATCGCCTGCGCACATGCTGCGTGGCCGTCGCGCTGCTCGCGGCCGGCTTCGCGCTGTCCGGCTGCGCAGGCATGAGCGAGACGGTCGCTCCGGCCTTTGCGGATCCCGCCAAGTACGAATTGTACGATTGCAAGCAGCTCGAAGGCGAGCGCAAGTCGCTCGCCAGCCGGACCGGCGATTTGCAGAGACTGATGGACAAGGCACAGACCGGTGCGGGCGGCGCCGTGGTGTCGGAGCTTGCCTATCGCAACGAGTACATCGCGGTACGCGGGCAGGCGCAGATGGCCGAGGACGCCTGGCGCCGCAACAAGTGCCGGGAAACGCCGCTCGAGGCGACGCCGGCCGCTGCGCCGGCGCCCACAGCCAAGCCTGCTTCGAACAAGCCAAGAGCCGTGCGCTGAAACATCCTGCCGCCAGCGCCTCGCATCAGGGCCGCCAGCCGTAGATCCAGTCCTGCCGTGCCAGCATGCGTTCCGGGCCGAGCGCCCGGACCGCAAGATCGCGCGCGAACGCGAGCGGCCCAGTGAAATGATAGATGCGGCCCTGCTGCCGCGCAGTCCGCTGCACCCGCCGCACGCGCGCCTGCCGCGTCCGGCCGTATTGTCTCAGCGCAGCCGTGATGCCCGCGGTGCTCTCGGCGGCCTCAGGGCTCAAATGCTGCGCGAGCACGGCGGCGTCCTCGATCGCCATGCCGGCGCCCTGGGCCGCAAACGGCAGCATCGCATGCACGGCGTCGCCGAGCAGCGCGACCGGGCCTTTGCTCCAGGGGCAGTCGTCAGGCACGCCGAACAGCGCCCATTTCCGCCAGCTCTCCACCGTGGCGAGCATCATGCGCGCCGGCGGCGGCCAGCGCGGCGCGGCGAAGGCGTCCATCACCTCGCGGGGATCGCCGGGCGTGCTCCAGCCCGGTCTGTTCCAGGTGCCCGGCAGCACCGCGACCACGTTGATCTGGCGTCCGCCCGCGATCGGGTAGGCGACGAGATGGGCATTCGGGCCCATCCAGAGCTGAACCCGGCGCGCGGTGTAGTCCTTCGGCAGTTGCGTGGCATCGAGCGTACCGCGCCAGGCAATCAGCCCGGAGAAGCGCGGCTGCACCTCGGGAAACAGATGCTGGCGCACCGTCGACCAGATGCCGTCGGCGCCGATCAGCGCACTGGCAAGATCGCTGCGCCGGATCGTGCCGCTGCGATGGACGACCGTCAGCCCCTTGGCGTGAGGCGCGACGTCTTCGAAGGTCGCGCCCAGTTTCAGGTCGATATCGGGATGGTCGGAGACTGCGCCGGCAAGGGCGGATTGCAGGTCGGCGCGGTGCACCACCCAATAGGGGGCGCCGGCGCGCGCGGCGGCGGCTTCTCCCAGCGGCATGCGCAAGAGCTCGCCGCCGGCCCGCGCGCTCATGATCGAGACTGCCTCCGGGATCACGGCGCGCAGCTTGAGGCGCTCGGTGAGGCCGAGCTCGACCAGCACGCGGCTGGCATTGGGAGAGAGTTGCAGACCGGCGCCGACTTCCTCGAGCCGCTCGGCCTTCTCCAATACGACAATGCGGAAGCCGCGGGCCGCGAGCGCAAGCGCAGCCGTCAGTCCACCGATGCCGGCACCGGCGATGACAATCGTTCGGGAGAGCGCCACCCGTGGCCGATGGAAGCGGTCAGGCCACCTTGTCCTTCAGGACGCATTCCGGCGGACGGGCTTCGCCCGCCTTCAGGTCGGCGGCGAAACGGTACAGCGTCGAGCAATAGGGGCAGATGATCTCGTTGTCGTTGCCGAGGTCGAGGAAGACGTGCGGATGATCGAACGGAGGATTCGCGCCCACGCACATGAACTCTTGCGAGCCGATTTCGATGACGGGGACACCGGCATCGTTGTGGAAGTGCGGGACGACATGGTCGGACATCGTACTCATCCTGGAGTGGCAATGGCGGCAGACAACAATCATGACTGACGCGGCATTATTAAGGCGCCGCGGACCATACTGGTGGGTGTAGATGATTGCTAGTCCAGCGGAACCGAAAGCTCCGCAATGCCCCATGCTCATTTGCTCATGCAAATTCGACACAATCTTGCGGCCTGAGAGAAGCCCTTCTTTCGTCGGGGACGTTGTGTCGCAATTTTGGCATACTATGTCTGCGGACGCGTGTAATTGCGACGAAAGACGAACCGTCAGGCGTCAACGATCTCAGGACCGTCCAGGCTCTCCGCATGAAGTGGTTGCGAATCAGCACTACGTTGACCGGTATCGCGGCATGCGGCTTCATGCTCGCGCAGGTAGCACCGCATGCCCGCGAGGCCGGCGCGATTCTGGCCGCCCAAGACGATCCCGCCGCGCTCTCCGAGATCAAGCTCGACGCGCTGCTGCGGCACAACGACCGCCTGATTCAGGACAACATCGAGGTCGCGCTCGCATCGGGCGATGCCGATCTTGCCGACAGTTTTGTCGCGCTGGCGCGCGACCGCAACATCGGGCTGTCTGACGACCTCCTGAGCCGTGTCAGCGACGCGGTCAAAGCCGAAAACTCCACCTCGCATTTCGCAAAACGGTTTGCCACCGGTCTCGTCACCGGCAACGCGGACGATGTTGCGAGCTTGTCGGGAACCGTGGCCGGCGATCTCTTCGTCATCGGCGACATCAGGGACGTCGTGCGCGAGGGCAAGCACCTCGCCATGGGCGAGGAGACCGATCGCCTGGTGCTGGGCCTTGCCGCCGCCGGTCTCGCGGTCACGGCCGTGACCTACGTCTCCGTCGGCGGTGCCGCGCCGGTTCGCGCGGGGCTGACGCTGGTGAAGGACGCGCGAAAAGTGGGTCGGCTCGGCGAGGGATTAGCGACCTGGGCCGGCCGCTCCGCGCGCGAGGTCGTCGATACGCCGATGCTCCAGAACGCGGTTGCCTCCGGCTCCGTGTTGCGGCCGGGCGAGACCGTCAGCGCGATCAAGGCCGCGTTCCGCGCCGAGAAGGCTGGCGCGCTGGTTCGGCTCGGCAAGGATGTCACGCGCGTCGTCGAGAAGACCGGCACGCGCGGCGCGATGGATAGTTTGCGCATCGCCGAAGGTCCCAAGGACGTCGCACGCGCGGTGCGGCTCGCGGAAGCGCAGGGCGGCAAGACGCGCGCGATCCTGAAGCTGCTCGGCCGCGGCGCGCTGCTGCTGATCGGCGGGGCGTTCAATCTTGCACTCTGGCTGTTCGGTGCGGCCTTGACACTGTTCGGCCTGTTGTCCTCGATCAAGGCGACAACGGAGCGCCTGACCCAGGCCTGGTGCGATCGCAGACGGGCGCGGCGACTTCGCCAGGCGCGGATCGCCGCCGAAGTCGTTCCGGCAAGCGCTGCCGTCACGGCCTAAGATACCTCTTCCCCTCAAGATTGCGGAACTGATGATGCCGAGCTTTCACAACGGCGCCGTTGAAATTGCCTATCTCGACGAAGGCGAGGGTGATCCGATCATCCTGGTGCACGGCTTTGCCTCCAGCAAGAACGTGAACTGGGTCTATCCGACCTGGGTCTCGGAGCTGCGCAAGAACGGCCGCCGCGTCATTGCGCTCGATAATCGCGGTCATGGCGAAAGCGCAAAGCTCTACGAGCCTGCGCAGTACTCGATCCCGACCATGGCCGGCGACGTGCTCGCGCTGATGGATCATCTCGCCATCCCGCAGGCCGATCTCATGGGCTATTCGATGGGCGGGCGGATGACGGCCTGGCTCTCCCTCAACGAGCCGCAGCGCCTGCGCTCGGCAATCCTCGGCGGCATCGGCATCGGCGGCCTGATCGAGGGCACCGGGCCCGGCGAGAACGTCGCCAAGGCGCTGGAAGCGCCCTCGCTCGACGACGTCTCCGATCCCGTCGGGCGCACGTTTCGTGCTTTTGCAGACCAGACCCGTTCCGACCGCAAGGCGCTCGCCGCCTGCCTGCGCGGCACGCGCGATCTCATGAGGAAGGACGAAGCCGCGCGCATCGACGTGCCGGTGCTGATCGCGGTCGGCAGCACCGACGACGTCGCGGGTTCGGCCAGTGCACTCGGTGCCATCATCCCGGGTTCGGAAGTGCTCGACATTCCGAACCGCGATCACATGCGGGCGGTCGGCGACAAGGTCTACAAGACCGGCGTGCTCGATTTCCTGTCACGCCGCGGCTGAGGTCGCGTCCGCGGCCTCGTCGCCGAACGAGCGAAACAGCGCAATCAGCACTGTGAAGGTCGCAACCCACACCATTCGCGCGCCGTAGCGATCATGGGGGCCGGAGATGACGGCGCAGATGAAGGCATTGCCGAGCAGCGCCAGCGTGACGGTCGCTGCCAGCAGCGTCAGATCGTCCAGCCGGCGATGTGCGAGCGCGTGGCCAAGCAGCACGAGGAGCGCCAGCATCGAGGCCAGCGCGACGGGCACGTGCAGCCAGTTGACGTAGTCGAAGTCGAGGGCCCAATGCTGCTGGCGCGCCGCGCGCATTGGCGCGACCTGCGCGGGGATGTAGCGCTCGATGATGCCATAGGTGTGCGGGATCCAGACACTTGCGCCTTCGCCGGTCGCCACATGCAGCAATTGCTGGCCCATCGCCCGCAACGCCGCGCCGGCCTGCCAGGCCGGATAGTCGGCGAGCGAACCCACGACGATGGTGCCCATCTCGTCGTTCATGCCTTCGAAGCGGCCGAGCGTGTTGAACATGCTCTTGCCCCACAGGAATTCGTCGGCGGTCGCCGGCAATTGGTCGCGATAGGGGCAGAGCTTGAGTTTTTCGCGCGGGCAATGGTCATGGAGATAACGCGCAACGATGCCGTCCTGCATCATGCGGCCGAAGGCGACGCCGGTGCCGCCGGGCGTCCAGGCCCATTTGCCCGACAAGGCATGGTTCGCCGACACCAGCATCAGGCCGCCGGCGACGATGGTGAGGCTCGCTTGGGCCAATCCGGCGATCGGAAGCCGGCGCCCCAGCAATGGCCGCGCCATCCAGCCGGCGACGCAGAGCCCGAGCAGCACGCCGAGCGTGGCGCTGTGGGTCGCGGCGGCAAAGGCGGTGAAGACGAACAGCGAGATTTTTTCGAGCGCCGAGGTCCGCTGCCCACCGATGACCAGCAGGAATAGCGACAGCACCGACAGGCCTGCAAAAATGTCTGTGAGCAACATGCTCGCAAGCCAGGGCAGCGCAGTCGACAGGATCAGGAGCAGGCTGATCGCGACGAAGCGGAATGTCTGCATCAGGCCGAGCACGCGCAAGGTGAGCTGCAGCAGCCACAGCGTCGTCAGCGACTGGACCGCGAGGTTGATCCAGAAACCAGAACTCTCGCCATAGTGCAGATAGATGCCGAACATCGTGGAGCGGCTCGGGACGAGATAGCCCTCGTACCAGCGCGCCAGATAGCCTCCAGTATCCCATTGCAACAGCGGATAGCCGTTCCAGAACGCCGGCGCGATCATCACGAGCGGCAGGGCGGCCGCGGCGAGCCGCAGCCAGAGTGAACCCGCGGCGCCCGCGCGCGCATGATCGGTGGTGATGGTCAAATCCGCTCCGTCCTCACTCGGACCATGCCCGCAATAACGGTTGAGGCGGAATTCACCAATAGTTTGACGCCGCCCCGCTTGAATTTGGCGAAACCCTGACCATTTTGAGCCGACCTTGCCCCCCGGAGTGTCGGAAGAAAGTGTTTTGATTCAACGCGTTGGTATACTTCCGCGGGGCAACGCACTGTTCACTCTCAGGCAAGCCCGTCAGGACTTTGTCGCCTAGACTGTGTTATAGAACCACCGAAACGAGCCAATTCGAAAGAGCAGATCTCATGGCAGTGCATCAGGTCAATCCGGGAGGAAAGCTCGCAACGCTTGATCCGATCTGGGATCGGATCCGCGGCGAAGCGGAGGACATCGTCCATCGCGAGCCGGAGCTTGCGACCTTCATCTATTCGACGGTGCTGCATCACAGCCGCCTGGAAGATGCGGTGATCCATCGTGTCGCCGACCGGCTCGATCACTCCGCTCTGTCGGGCGATCTCGTGCGCCAGACCTATGACGAGGCGCTGCGCGACGATCCCGATCTCGGCAACGCCTTCCGCGCCGATCTCGTCGCCGTTTACGACCGCGACCCCGCGACCTCGCGCTTCATCGATCCCTTGCTCTATTTCAAGGGCTTTCACGCCATCCAGACCCACCGCCTCGCGCATTGGCTTTATCTGAAGGGCCGCAAGGATTTTGCGTATTATCTGCAGAGCCGGGCGTCTGCGGTATTCCAGACCGACATCAATCCCGCGGCGCGCATCGGCCGCGGCATCTTCCTCGATCACGCCACCGGTTTCGTCTGCGGTGAGACGGCACTTATCGAGGACGACGTCTCGATCCTGCATGGCGTCACGCTCGGCGGCACCGGCAAGGAGAACGAGGACCGTCATCCGAAAATCCGCCACGGCGTCCTGATCGGGGCCGGCGCGAAGATCCTCGGCAACATCGAGATCGGTCATTGCGCGCGCATCGCGGCGGGCTCGGTCGTGGTCAAACCCGTGCCGCACAACGTCACGGTCGCAGGCGTGCCCGCCAAGGTCGTCGGCGAAGCCGGCTGCGCCGAGCCGTCGCGCACCATGGATCAGATGATCAACGCCATGGGACTCTGAGATCGGACTTTGAGCTTGTCGGAAGGGCGGATTTTCCGCCCCTTTCGGTCCCCAAATTCTTTTGGCAATTCATGCTGGCGGTTGGTCGCGTCTCGTCCTAAAACCCCGCCAACCCAGATTTCGATTGGAGACTTGCCGTGGACGTCAAGGAAGTTAGGAAGCTCGACGCGTATCTGAAACGCGTATTCGGCAATTCCAAGATCCGCGTCGTGCCGCGGCCGAAGAAGGACGATTCCGCCGAGGTCTATATCGGCGAGGAATTCATCGGTGTGCTCTTCGTCGATGACGAGGACGACGATCGCTCGTTCCAGTTCCAGATGGCGATCCTCGAGGACGATCTGGTCGATCAGGAATAATCGTCGCCACGATTGTTAGGTCCGCGGTCCGCGCAACCGCGCCGTGAGCCGGTCCATCGCTTCCGCCGCATCGCGCCATTGCGAGAGCCAGCTGCGCGGAAAGCGGAAGGTGAGGTCGGCGCCGCCGACGCGGCGTTCGGCGAGGCACATGCCGGGCGTCGCTCCATCGCGCGTGCAGCGCGCGGTCAGCGCCGGACTTGCGGCAGAATAGAGATCCTCGCTGCCGTAAGGCGTATCGGCGCGGAACACCCGCATCGTCAGCCCGTCCTGGGGCGTTGCCGCGGCCTGGTCGAGATAGCGCGGATAGATCGTGGCTGCGCGCTGCTCGGGCGACATCGCATCGCGATGCGCGGCGATCGACAGGAAGATGCGGTCGATCGGCTGCATCGCCGCATCCACGCTATCGGCGGTGACGTGCTTCGGCGCGCCCGGCGGCTCCAGCGAGGGATACAGGAAGTCGAGATCGATCCGCTCCTGCGGCCCGGAGTGGCGCTGGATCTTCATGCGGATCGCAGTGGTCGGCAGGTTGAACAGCGTGCCGCCGATGCTCACCGGCAGCTTGTCCGGGGCACTCGCGCCGCTCGGACCCCAGGTCGGCCACAACAAGTAGGCGACGAGCGCGACGGCGCACAACGCGGCAGTGCCGCCGAGCACGATCGGGATGACGTGGGCCCGGGTGCGCGCCCGGGGCGATTGAGGGGAGGTTGCCGAAAATACCGTCATGAGCCGCGCGAATGAGCCGGAAGTCGGCCGATGGCCGACGAATCAGCGGCGAATATGCCACGTGGTGGCGATTTCGCGGAGCGTTCGCCGGCTGCAGGGAAGGGAGAGAGGCCTGCGTGGAACGGCCGGCGGCGTTAACCTTCCCTTAAGGATAATGTAGCGTTAACCGGCACTCTTTGTCACAGGAAGGCACCTCGCGTTGCGTAAGGGCGGACCGTTCCGATGACACCTGAAGCTCTCAATACATTCTTCTCGATCGGCATCGGTTTCGCGCTCGCGGGCGCGCTCGTGAGCGGGTACCAGACGGTCGCACAGCGGCCCGCCGGCTTCGGTCTGTTGCAGGACGGCGTGGCGCCGAAGACCTTCGCGGCGGTTCCGTTCCTGGTGTTCGCTGCGCCTTTCATCATCATGCGCAACACCCTGCGCGGCAGGCAGCTGGAGAGCCGCCGCGTCGAATTCGTGATGATGGCGACCGTCATCGCCGGCTTCTGGAGCATGATGAGCGGCACCTTCTTCCTGATGACGCTCCGCGCGGCCGGCGTTCTGGTCTGATGCGCGCGATGTAGGGCTGCCTGCACGGCGGGCCTTTGCGTCGAGGCTGCCGTTTCGCTATGGCTGGGGTTGACCCGACAGGAGATCCTCATGGCGATCTACGAGCTCGACGGGCAGGCGCCCGACCTTCCCGCCGACGGCAACTACTTCATCGCGGAGACCGCCACCGTGATCGGCCGCGTGCGCCTGAAGCCGGGCGCGAGCGTCTGGTTCGGCGCGGTGCTGCGCGGCGACAATGAGTGGATCGAGATCGGCGAGGGCGCCAACGTACAGGACGGCTCGACCTGCCACACCGATCTCGGTTTTCCGCTTCAGATCGGCAGGAACTGTACGGTCGGCCATAACGTCATCCTGCACGGCTGCACCATCGAGGAGGGCGCACTCGTCGGCATGGGCTCCATCGTGATGAACGGCGCCAGGATCGGCCGCAACAGCATCGTCGGCGCCGGCTCCGTCATCACTGAGGGCAAGGAATTCCCCGAACGGTCCCTGATCATCGGTTCGCCGGCGCGGGTGATCCGCACGCTCGACGACGCCCAGGTGCAGAAGATGGGCAGCGCCGCGAAGTTCTACGTGGCGAACGGCCCGCGCTTCACGAAGGGCCTCAAGCGGATCGGGTGAGCTCAGCTTCCTTCGGACTCGCGCGCTTCTATTGCGCTTGCGACCTTCTCGTGCCCCGCGGACCAAAGGGCATGCTCGTCGCTGCCGTCCTGGTACGGATTGGCTTCCGCCGGAATATTTTGACGCGCCGCGCGTTCGCCTTCTGCGAAAGCATCGCGATCGTTCATCGTGACTGCGCCTTTCTGTTTCCGGAGCAGAAGATCAGCTTGAGCGTGATCGTGCCCGCCTTCCCAGTTTCAAGCTGATGCGACGGCATTTGTTCCGGAACTGGTTATTGCTGCGGCGGTTGACCGGCGAAGGAGAATTTCAATGGCCAGATTGCCCACAGCCCGTTCAATCAAGACCGTGATCGTGATCTTCGCCCTTGCCGCGATGCCGGCCGTATCGTTCGCGCAAGCCACCGGCGGCACTGCGGGATCGGCCGGAAGTGTCGCCAATTCTCCGGCGCCTGCGCCCGGCACCAACAGTCTGGGTACGGCTCAATCATCGGGAGCGAATGGCGCCTCCGGAACCACCACCGGGACCGGCGCAGGTGGATCCACAGAGGCCGCCGTCAACGCCGAGAACCGGCTGCTCGACAAGAAGCTCAAGAGCATCTGCCGCGGCTGCTGATGCTCGCGCGGAAGTGAGACAGTGAGGCTGTCAGGAACGCCGCAAGCCAATTAGCTTGGTCCTGCTTTGAGGCGTGGAGCGTCTCCACGCGGAGGATCGAGTGATGTTACGGAAGATGATGTTGACGGCGCTGGCCGTGGTGGCGGTTGGGTTGTCGATGCCGCAGGCGGCACAAGCGGGCGGTCACGGCGGCTGGGGCCATGGCGGCGGTGGCTGGGGCCATGGTGGCGGCTGGGGTCATGGCGGCCATTGGCATGGCGGTGGCTTCTGGCCGGGCGTCGCCATCGGGGCGGGTATCGCCGGCGCCGGTTACTACGGCGGCTATTACGGCTACGGTTACCCCTCCTACGGCAGTTCCTATTACTACGGTACCGGATACGATGATGGCGGTTATGGTGGCTGTTACGTCGTCCGCAAGCGCGTGATGACGCCTGCGGGATGGCGATACCGTCGCGTCGACGTCTGCGAATGAGGCGGGAGGATCTGGGCCACTAAAAAACAAGGCCGTTGACGCAATATACCGTCAACGACCTTGCCAGCCCCGGACATTGAAATCGGCTCACGCCATCCGGTAACGGCGAGCATCGCTTGGAATCATACGGGCGAATGTGATCCAGTTCACAAGTCCAAAAATTTAGGCGGCGCCGACTGATCAGCCGCGGGAGCGCTTGCGTGCGCTGGCCTGGACGCGGTGCCGTGCAGGTTTCCTGCGGGTAACCGAGGGAGCCTCCGCCTCGGTCGCCCGGGCGCTGGCAAAGGATTGCCGCAGGCCGTCGATGGACTCGTTGAGTGTCGCGACCTGCTCGGACAGACGCTTGGTGTCGGCCTGCTGGAATGCGAGCAAGCGCTTCACACTCTGGAGCTGGTCCTGCACGACCTGGAGCTGGTCAATCGATTCCTGCTGGGTTGCTTCCAGCCCCTTGGTCTTCTCGACCAGTTGCTCGGAGGCCTGTGCGGTGCGAGCCTGTAGCTGCCGCGTCGCCACCACCCGGTCGGTCTCGGGAGCTGATCCGGTATAGGCGCGCCAGATCGCGATCGAGGTCACACCGGCGATCAGCAGGAGGAGGGCGGCGGCGGTCAGCGCGATCGGCTGGGCGCCGAGGCGAAGAAGCGGGTTGGACGGTGCGTCCTCTGCGAGATCGATCATCGCTGACAAAGCCCAAATTGAAACTTGGTGAGTGGCGAAGACCGGCAACCCTGAGGCCGCCGGGTGTCCCGAAAGCGTTACATTTCGGCAAGGAATGGGACCAAAAAGAGGCCAAGAGCAAAAATACCAGCAATCAGGAGGCCTTGAGGCCTCCGAACGCGCGTCAGGGGCGGAGATCAGGGCTGAAACGGCGAAAACGGACCCGAATAAGTCTTCGATCGGGGCGCCGCGTAGGGCCCGAGCCGGGAGGTCTTCAGTCCCAGTCGCACCAGTGATTCCGCCAAGGTCACCGCGGCGGCGACGCCGTCGATCACGGGGAGGCCGTGCGTGGCGGCGAGTTCATTGGCGAGATCGGCCATGCCGGCGCAACCGAGCACGATGGCCTCCGCGCGGTCGTCGCGGATCGCGGCCGTGATTTCGGTACAGATTTTTGCGAGCGCATCGGTGTTGCGCTCCTCGAGCGCGAGCACCGGCACCTCGGCGGCGCGGACGCGGACGCAGCGATTGGCGAGGCCGTATTTCCGCAAATTATGTTCGATCGGCACGATGGAGACACCGAGTGTCGTCACCACGGCGAAGCGCGCGGCGATCAGGCTCGCCATGTGGAAGCCCGCCTCGCCAATGCCGATGACGGGTGCCTTTGCCGCGGCGCGTGCGGCGTCGAGGCCGGTGTCGTCGAAGCAGGCGATGACATGCGCATCCGCGCCGTCGCGGTCGGCCTCGCGGATGCAGCCGAGCATGCCCGGCACCGCGAACGCCTCGTCGTAAAATCCCTCGATCGAGACCGGGCCCATCGTGGGCTGGCGCGCGTCGATCAATGTGTCGGGCAGGGCGATGTTGCGCGCCGCGGCGGCGATCTTCGCCGTCATCGACGCCGTGGTGTTGGGGTTGACGACGTGGAGTCGCATCAGATCAGACAAGCCCTTTGCCGGCGTCCGAGCCTTTGGCCGCCTGCCGCCTGTTCAACATGTGGATGGTGCCGAGCGCAAGGCTGATCACCGTGAACGAGACGGCGGAGATCACGGTGCCGAGCGCATAGATGTCGGGGTTGGTCACGGTGGTGGTGAGGCCCTGGAGATCGAGCGGCAGCGTGTTCACCGCACCGATCGCCTGGCTGGAGCGTGCGAGCTCGTCCCAGGAGAGGGTGAAGCCGAACAGGCCGATACCGATCACCGAAGGCAGGATGATCGGCAGCACGACATGACGGAAGGCCTGCCACGGCGTCGCGCCGAGATCGCGCGCGGCTTCCTCAAGGCGCGGGTCGAAGCGGTTGAAGATCGCGAACATGATGAGGAGGCCGAACGGCAGCGTCCAGGTCAAATGTGCACCGAGGCCCGAGGTGAGCAGGCCCATCGAGGTTTCGAAATTCTCGTTGATGGTGCCCTTGATCAGATCGTCGATGATGCGGAATTCAAGCGAGATGCCGAGCGAAGTGATGATCGAGGGCACGATGAGGCTCGCGATCGCGGAGTAGAACAGGATGCTTTGCGCCTTGAACTTGCGGCGAAACGCCATGCCGGCGGCGACCGACAGCACGACGGTGACGATCATCACGATAATGCCGAGCAGCAGCGAGCGGCGAAAGGCCGCGCCGAGATCGACGATGCCGGTGCCCTGGAACAATTTTGCGATCCAGAAAGTCGACACGCCGTTCATCGGGAAGGTGAGGCCACCCTGCGGCCCCTGGAATGACAGCACATAGATCGCGATCATCGGGCCGTAGAGGAACAGCGTGTAGGCCGCGAAGAAGATCGCGAGCACGTAGAAAGAGCGCGGGCGTCCTTCCTTCATGCTCTAGAGCTCCTTCTTGATGTCGACGATGCGCGACATCATGGTGATGATCAGGAAGGTGATGACGAGCAGGATCACGGCGTTGGCCGCTGCTGCCGGGAATTGCAGCGCATTCACCCGCGTCTCGATGATCTTGCCGGCGGCCGCGATCTGCTGCCCGCCCATCACGCCGATGGTGATGAAGTCGCCCATCACGATGGTGATGACGAAGATCGAGCCGATCACGATGCCGGGCTTGGCGAGCGGGATGATGACGTTGACCAGCGTCTGGAAGCCGGTCGCGCCGGCGTCATAGGCGGCCTCGATCAGCGATTTGTCGATGCGCACCATCGAGTTGAAGATCGGCACCACCATGAAGAAGGTGAAGAGGTGAACCAGCGCCAGCACCACGGAGAATTCGGAGAACAGCAGCCATTCAACGGGATGGTTGATCAGCCCCGTCTTCACCAAGCCTGAGTTGACAAGGCCATTGCGCCCGAGCAGCGGAATCCAGGCGATCATGCGGATCACGTTGGAGGTCCAGAACGGGATCGTGCAGAGCAGCGACAGTCCCATCTGCCAGGTTTTCGACTTGACGTGGAAGGCGAGGAAGTAGGCGACCCAGAAGCCGATGAAGAGGGTGATGACCCACACGAGGAAGCACAGCTTCAGTGTCTTCAGATAAGTCTTGGCGATGGTGCAGAGATCGGGGAGCTGCGCGATGCAGCCCTCGAACGTGTCGGTGTAGCCGCGGCCCGAGAAGGCCGGCAGCAACTGGTATTCGTTGTAGTCCCAGAACGAGACGATGACGACGAAGACGAGCGGGATCAGGAAGAAGGCGAGGAACACCAGCATCATCGGCCCGGCCTGAAGCCAGGAGATGAAGGACGGCGACAGCCGCGCCGCTTTGCTGCGGCGCGCCGTCTCCGATCCCCGGACCAGGTCCGGGGATGCCTGTTGCAAAATGTCCTCCGACGTGTCCATCAGGTTACGCCGCGATGAACTCGTTCCACTTGCGGACCATGTAGTCGTTCTCGTCCATCACGGCGTTCCAGCACGCGACGCCGCCCATGCGGTCCTCGTAGGAGCCGCCGTCGCGCACGGCGCCGGCCTTTTCCAGCAGCGAGCCGTCGGGCGCCTTGATGTCCTTCTCGGCCGCCTTGCCTTCCATCCAGTAGGCCCACTCGTAAGGCTCCATATGCGCCTTCGCGGTGGAGAGCACGGCTGAGTAGTAGCCCTGGCGGTTGAGATAGGCGCCGGCGTAGCCGGACAGGAACCAGTTGACGAACTCATAGGCCCATTCGAGCTTCGCACCCGAGACGCCCTTGGAGACGCAGAAGCCCGAAGCCCAGGAGCGATAGCCTTCCTTGAGCGGCTGGAAGGTGCAGGCAATGCCCATCGAGCGGACCTTCGTCACCGCCGGCGACCACATCGACTGGATGACGGTCTCGCCCGAGGCCATCAGGTTGACGCTCTCGTTGAAGTCTTTCCAGAAGGCGCGGAACTGACCGGCCTTCTTGGCCTCGGTCATCACCTTCATGGTGAGATCGATCTCTTCCTTGGTCATGTTGCCCTTGTCGGCATATTTGTACTTGCCGGTGGCTTCCACGACCATCGCGGCATCCATGATGCCGATCGAGGGGATGTTGAGGATCGAGGCCTTGCCCTTGAACTCAGGGTTAAGCAACTCGGCCCACGAGCTGATCGGACGCTTGATGATGTCGGGACGGATGCCGAGCGTGTCGGCGTTGTAGACGGTCGGGATCAGGGTGACGAATTCGGTGGCGGACGTCGCGAATTTCTTTGAATCCTTGCCTTCGAGATAGAGCACCTTCCAGGGCGCGGTGCCCTGGTTGCCGATCTTCTTGCCACCGGGCGTCTGGCCCTTGGTGAAGACGGGCGTGATGTTGTCGAATTCCTTGATCTTCCTGGCATCGAGCGCAAGAATGTTGCCCGACGGCACCAGCTTCTTCAGCGAGAAGTATTCGGTGTCGAGCACGTCGAAGGAATTCGGCTGGGTCATCACGCGCTTGGTGACGTCGTCGGTGGTCGCGGTGATGTATTCGATCTTGATGCCGGTGTCCTTCAGGCACTGCTTGGAGATGTCGTCGCCCTCGTTCACCGCGGTGCCGAGATAGCGCAGCACCTTCGGCTCGGCCGACATCACATAGGGAAAGCCGGTGATGGCGCCGGAGCCGGCGGCAAGGCCGGCGAGACCCGCGGTGCTCTTCAGTAGCGTGCGGCGGCTAAGGCCCTTCTTCCTGGTCGTTTCGGTCATATCACTCACTCCTCTGTTGCGCATTCCGGTGATTGATCGGCGCTATTGCAGACGTTGCGCCTTGGCGGGATCCCAGGTAGCCAGCACGCGATCGCCCGGCCGGAACTGGTGGACGTCGAAGGCAGCCTCGGGAAGGTGGGAGAACAGGGCGGTCCCGTCTTCGAGCGTGAGCGAGACGGCGATGTAGGAGCCCTGGTACTCGGTCTGGGTCAGCAGCGCCGGCGCGCCGACCGCGCCGTCGGCGATCGGCACGATGCCGAGCTGATCGGCGCGCACGGCGATGAGTTTGCCTGCGTCGCTGAGGACGTTGTGACCGCCGATGAAGCGCGCCACGAATTCGGTGCGGGGATGATGGAAGATGTCGCGGGCACTTCCCTGCTGTTCGATCCTGCCCTGGTTCATCACCACGATGTGGTCGGCGAGCGCCATCGCCTCTTCCTGGCCGTGCGTGACCTGAACGAAGCTGATGCCGAGTTCGCGCTGCAGCCGCTTCAGTTCGCCCCGCATCTTCACCCGCAGGAACGGATCGAGTGCCGAGAGCGGCTCGTCGAGCAACAGGATCTGCGGCTCGGTGATCAGCGCGCGGGCGAGCGCGACGCGCTGCTGCTGGCCGCCGGAGAGCTGTGCGGGGAGGCGGGCCGCGTAGGGCGTCATCGCCACCAGCTCGAGCAACTCGCCGGCGCGCTTGTGCCGCGTCGCCCGGTCGATGCCGCGCATTTTCAGGGCAAACGCCACGTTGTCGAGCACGCTGAGGTGCGGAAACAGCGCGTAAGACTGGAACATCATCGCCGTGCCGCGCTTGGCGGGTTCGAGATCGGTGACGTTCTGCGGGCCCAGGATGATGTCGCCTTCGCTGACCGCCTCGTGGCCGGCGATCATGCGCAAGGTCGAGGTTTTGCCGCAGCCGGAGGGGCCGAGCAGGCAACAATAGGTGCCGGCCGGGATCTTCAAATTGACGGTGTCGACCGCCAGCGTCGTGTCGTAGCGCTTGCTGACGGCGACCAGTTCGAGGGCGGCGGGAGTGGCCATGGCGTGTCCGGGGCGAGGGCGATGCTGCGCCTCTCTCCGCAAGGTCCATGCCAATCGCGCTTGAATCGTTCTCGGCCGGCCGAATTCCCAAACAGTGCAGCGGAGTCAGATCGTTAGACCGAATCCCACGGGCGTGGGCGGCTCGTGGCCTTCGCAGTTGCGTGCACACAAAACAGGCGCGGATTGTATAAAGTTTCGCCTGTGATTGGATACAGCTGGTCGATTAGGATTCGACGCCATCTTCGACGATCGAGTCCTCACCCCCATGGCCGCCAAGTCCCGACCGAAATCCGACGCGCCAGATGCGAGCGATCGCGTCAGCCGCATCCGGGAAGGCGTGACCGCGGCGATCCTCGAGCATCGCCTGCTGCCCGGCACGAAACTCGGTGAGGACGAGATCGGCGAGATCTACGGAGCAAGCCGAACGCTGGTTCGCACCGCGCTGCAACAGCTCGCCCATGAGGGCATCGTCAACATCGAGAAGAACCGCGGCGCCTTCGTCGCGCGGCCGACGCCTGCGGACGCGCGCGAAGTGTTCGAGGCGCGCCGCCTGATCGAGCCGACGATCGTCGATCACGCCGTTGACGCGGTGTCGCCGGCCTGGATCGGGCGTCTCCAGCGGCATCTTGCCGAGGAACGCGAGGCGGAGCTGCGTGGCGACGCGCGTGCTTCGGTCCGCCTCTCCGGCGACTTCCATCGACTCGTCGCCGAGATGAGTGGCCACAGCATCTATCTCAGTTTTCTCAAGGAGCTGATTGCCCGCTCCTCGCTCATCATCCTGCTCTACCGCCGGCACGACACGCCGGCCTGCGGCACCGATCATCACGCCGGGATCGTCGCCGCGATCCGCAAATGCGACAGGGAGGCCGCGCGCGCGCAGATGTTGTCGCATCTGAACGAGATCGAGGCCGAGCTGTTCCTGAAGGATCCCGCCGCCGACGAGTTACGGCTCGCGGACGTGCTCGGGGTCTGAGCTCAACGAGGCGCGTCCGCACCCGGGTGGGCGCGGCGGCGGCTATTGCGGCTCCAAACCGAGAGTCTTGATCGACTCGAGCCAGACCGGCCCTTCCTTTTCGTAGAGCGCAATCGAGGATGCGCGATCCATGGCCGGCTGGTCGACGCCGAAGGCATCGAGCAGCTTCTGCACGCGCTCCGTCTTGCCGCCTTCGACCATCAGCTTGGCGAGCATGTCGATCCGGTCTGCCGGCATCGCAGCGGGCGCCACCAGCGCGGTAAAGCTGATCAGCTGGAAGACATTGCCGGTGACCCCTTGTTCGGTAAACGTCCTGGTCTCGGGCAGCTTCTTCATGCGCACCGGCGTCGGCACGGCAATCGGGCGGCCGATGCCGGTATCGAGCACCGGCAGCGCAGCCTGATAGCTGCCGACCGCCGCCTGGATCACCCCGGCGGCCAGATCCTGCCACATCGGCGCTTCGCCGCGGTAATGCACGATGGAAATGTCGAGACCGAATTGGCGGTTGAGCTCGGCGATCGCAATGTGCGCGAACGAGCCGATCCCGTACGAGCCGGCCGTGACCTTGTTGCCACGTGCGTACGCGACGAACTCTGCGATCGTCTTTGCATTGGTGGCGGAGTGGACCACCAACGGCAGATGCCCCGAAGGCGTCACCGCGACGATCGTGAAATCCTTGTCCGGATCATAGGCCAGCGATTTCAGCAGCAGCCGGTTACCGAGCAGGGTGGACGAGATCGTGTACATCAGCGTGTAACCGTCGGCCGGGGAATCCTTCACCGACTGTGCCGCCAGCGCGCCGCTGGCTCCGGTTTTGTTTTCGACGATGACCGGCTGGCCAAGCTTCTGCGAGATATACTCGCCATAGGCGCGGGCGAAGGCATCGGTGATGCCGCCTGCCGGCGTCGAGACGACGATCCTGATTGCCCGGGTCGGCCAGGCTTCGGCCCAAGCCGTTTCAGAAGCGGCCAACGTCAGGCATGCAATCGCGGCAGCCCAAATTCTCGCGGATGTCCGCACTTCGGCCTCCCCTTGTCCCTGTGTCATTGGGCAGCCGGCAGCCGCCGCAACGAGGTGTCACACGGGCGAGGAGGAGGGTCAAGAAATCAAAATATCGTTTCACCGTGTGAAATGATCATCGCCGACCTGCAGGAGAACCCGGCGCAGCAAGCTTGGCGCCGAGCGCCTCGGCAAGTGCGGAAGCGACCTTCTTCATCGGAGGTACGAAGCGGCGGATGCCTTCCTCCGGACTGACTGCTTCGCGGAGCATCATGACGTTCATGCTGCCGAACAGCCGGTTCTGAAGCGCGACGGGAACGCCAAGCGCCCAGACTGCGCCGCCGAAGATACTGCGGCTGTAGCTGTCGTCCATCACCGCGAACCCGGCTTTGCGGATCGTGCGCAGCGCCTTGGTGAGCTTGTCGGGATTGCGGGCCAGATCGTTCCAGGGCTCCGGACCGAGGGCAAGCCGCGCGGCAATGCGCTCCTGCTCGGCGGGCTCGCAGAAGGCGAGATAGGCGCGTCCCATCGAGGTGCCGAGGACGGGAAAGCGAAAACCCGGCGGACGGCTGAACAGCAGCGATCCGTCCACGCGCGTCGTGTGGGCGATGACCATGGACTCCTGATCGAGCACCGCGATGTCCGACGGCCAGTGGATTTGCTTGCGGAATTTGTTGAGGATGGGTTCGGCGATGCCGCCAATCCAGGTCGGCTCATCATAGCCTGCGCTGAGCAGCAGCGCCCGTCCCGTCGGCGCGTAGCTGGCGGGCTCGGTACGGCGTACCACATAGCCTTCGTGCTCCAGCGTCTCGAGCATGCGGACGATCGTTGACTTGTTCAGCCCCGTCGCTTTGTGCAGCGAGCCGACGGTCGACTGCCGTTCCTGATTGATCACACGCAGGACCTCGAGGCCCCTGGACAACGCGATGACGGGGCGGAACGACGTCATGGCAGCTCCTTGTGATTGCCTGTGCCGCTACCCAATGAAGCAACCGCCGGATCAGTCAACAGAGGTGATATTGTGACGCCAGGGATAGGGTAGCCGCTCGACGCCATGGCCTTATCGATTGCGGGAAGGCTGGAATGAGTCAAGCTCGCTGACGCGTTCATTTCGGTTTCGAGAAGGGCGGGATTCGCAGTCAAGTCGATCGCTTGCTGCGCCGGTGGCAATTTAGTTCCTGTGGTCAAGCCGCTCGCAGCTCGTGTGGACGGTGGGGCACTGCGACGTAACGTGACTATTCTTCGCGAGCCGCACCGGCTATAGGATGGCGCTCTGTCATCGAACTGTCATGTTACCGTAAATGCTGAAGTCAGACGCAACGCCGGTTCGCAAGGCTCCGAGCGCGCGGGATGGGAATCCTGCTGCGAGGGACAACAAGAGAACGCAAGTCGTCGCCGGCTTCTTCAGGCAGCGTGAACCAACCGAACTCGTCGCGGAACCTGTGATCGATCAGACGCCGTCGCAAGACGCGGAACCGGCAACGGAACTACTCCGGTCGAGCGCTGCCGCGCATGGTGCCGGTGAGATCGAGCTCAAGCTTCTCGTCGATGCCGATCGCATGGCGCATTTCAACGCCGCGCCTGTGATCGCGATCAACGCGCGCAACAAGGGCACGCGCAAGCGGCTCAAGTCGGTGTATTATGACACGCCGAAGCGGACACTTCGGCGCAACGGATTGAGCCTGCGCGTTCGTCAGAGCGGTGCGCGCTTCGTGCAAACCGTGAAGACCGATGCGGTGGACGATCCGCTCCGCCGCGGTGAGTGGGAGGCGAGCGTGCCTTCGCTTGCGCCCGATCTCGCTTTGGCAATGCCCTTCATCCCCGAGAAGCTTCGCGGCCACCTGGAAGCGCAGCCGCTCGATGCGGTCTTCACAGCCGATGTCCATCGCCACGCGCGGCTGATCGACCTGCCGTCAGGAACGGTCGAGATCGCCTTCGACCAGGGCGTGCTGACGGCCGCCGATCGGTCGCAACGGGTGAGCGAGATCGAACTTGAACTCAAGAGCGGCAGCGCGAGCGCGGTCTACGAGATTGCGTTGCGGCTCGCGGAGCACGGCGACGTAAAGCCGTCCATCCGCACCAAGTCGGCTCGTGGCTTCGACCTTGCCGCCGACAAGCCGCCCTCGGTGCGACGCCCGCGAAAACTTCGCCTCGATGCGTCGGTGACGCTCGACGAGGTCTTCGCCACGATTCTGCGTTCCTGCTTCCTCCATTTGCTTCAGTCGCTGCCGGCTGCCGAGGATGGCCGCAATCCGGAAGGAATCCATCAGCTGCGCGTCTCGCTGCGCCGGCTGCGGTCGGTGCTGGATCTGATGCGTTCGGCGGGCGTGTCGAGCAATGTCGATACGCTGCGAACCGAAGCCAAATGGCTGGCGCAGGATTTGTCCGCCGCGCGCGACTGGGACGTGTTCCAGATCGAGACCTTGCCGACGATCGCTACAGCCTGTCCGTCGGTCGCGGGCTTCGATGCGCTGGGCCTGGCTGCGGCCGGGCGCCAGTCCGACGCCTATCGCAAGGCGCATGGCGCCCTCGAAGATCGCCGCTGCGCCATGTTCCTGCTCGGCCTCGGCAACTGGATCGAGGCGCGCGGCTGGCGCAACGACGTCGCCACCGAGGATCTCGGCCAACTCGCCGAACCCGCGGCCGACTTCGCGGCACGCATCCTGTCGGCGCAATACGCCAAGGTGCTCAAGCGCGGCCGCCGCTTCAAGTCGCTTTCCGCCGAAGGTCTGCACCGTGTACGGCTCGCGACCAAGCGGCTGCGCTATCTCAGCGAGTTTCTGCTGCCGCTGTTCGCAGACCGCAAATCCACGCGAAAATTTTCGCGCAGGCTCGCCGGCTTGCAGGAGCAGCTTGGCGCGTTCAACGACATGGCGGTCACGGCATCATTGCTCGACCGGCTTGATGCCGAGCCTGACTGCGCCATCGCCGCGGCGGCGATTGCCGGCTGGCAGGCGCGCGCGTCGATCGGGGTGCAGCCCGCCCTGCAAAGCACATGGCGCGATTTCACCGCCGCGCGCGTGCCCTGGTCGCGGCAGACGCCGCAGAACTAGGCGAAGTACGTCCCCAAAAAAGTTGCGGCCAGCCATTGGGGGATGGCTGGCCGCGCGCGCAACGGTCAGGGACGGGGAGGGGGGGGGATGTGACCGGGTAGCGGGTGGGGTTTGGTTTTGTGTAAGGATTCCATGAGCG
>NZ_JBVVPL010000006.1:38593-122069 GCF_055807615.1 Bradyrhizobium sp. MV1.5
TCAAACCAAATGGGCGCTTTTCCCCCGCGGGGGGGGGGCCGGGGGCGCGCCCTACCCCGAAAAAATCGCCTATGACCGCCCAAAAAAATTTGGCGCCCCCCATTGGGGGTTGGGGGGGCCGCGCGCGAACCGGTCTGGGACGGGGAGGGGTGGGGATGTGACCGGGTCGCGTATCTCTTTCGTTTGTCTCTACTGATCCCTTGCGCTGGCGGTGGAGACCGCCGGCTTGGTGTCGCCGAGCGAGACCCAGACATTGGGATCGCTCTGCGACTGGCGCTTGACGAAGCGGTAGCCGGTCTCCGTCCAGGCAACGACGTTCTCGTTCTGATTGTCGAGAACGAACTCGCCCTTGTCGGTCTTCACCGTCAGCACCGCGTGTCCTTCGCCCTTCTTGTCGCGCACGACGGTGATGAGCAGGGCCTCGCGCGGCCATCCGGCATCGATCAGCATCTTGCGCTTCAACAGCACGTAGTCTTCACAGTCGCCATAACCGTCCGACGGCAGCGACCACTTTTCGATCACGCCCCAGTGCTCCTGGTCGGTCAAAGGCTTGACGGTCTCGTTGACCCAGCGATTGACCTTGACGAGGTCGCGCCATGCAGCCTGCGACATCACGATGTCGCGCGCTTGCGTCGGTGCGCCCTGGCACTGAGCGGCATTGTCCGCACAGAACTCGACCCAGCCGATCGGCGCACGCGTGGTGTCGCCGAGGCTTGCGTAGAGCAGACGGCCTTCGCCGGCCTGCGCTGCCGCGCTCATTCCAAAGAGCATGGCGGCCAGCGCCATTCCCTTCCCCTGTCCCCTGAAATCAAACATTGCGGCCCCCGTTTCTTGTTGGGACCACATTGCGCAGGCAGCTTTTGAGTTGCCGCTAAGTCAGCCAAGTCAAGTCGAGACGAATGCAAGTAAAACACGCGGCGAATTCGATCTATACTTGAGTCAAACTTGAATAAAATTCGATATGACTGCAATTGATTCAAATTTTATCGATTAACGCGGAAATGCTGGCGGAACCGTTGTTTGCATGCACCGGCAGCCTCCGCGTTAACCCACGCGAGGCCCGTCACGACCCATGAAAAAGGCGGCGTCCGCATCGCGGAGGCCGCCTTCAGTACTGGAAATGCAGTGGTTTTGGTGCCTTCGCGCTTTACCGCGCGGTAACGCTCTCTTCGAGAGTTTCAATTGGCTGCGAATGCATGAACTCGAGCGCGAAGCCGTCTTCGAGGTTTCGGACCACGCGGCCCTGCACCCGGCCGAGCAGAACCGTCGATTTCAGCGGAGGGCGGTTCTCGGCGGCGATGGCGGCGCCCGACAGCGAGAGGTCGATGATGCGGCAGGTCATCTTGGTGCCGTCCTCGAGCGTCAGCACCGCAATCGGATTGCGCGGCACGATACGATCGTGGCGGCGGTCTTCCGGCAAATTGAGGATGTCGCGGTTGGCGAGCCAGGTCAGCTGTGCCGCAAGCTTGTCGCGCTTTCGCGGCGTCGCACCGACCGTCATGGCGAAGCCATTGTCGATGATGCGGGTGATCTTGCCCTCGACGCGGCCGATATGGTCGAGATAGGCGACCACGCGGTCACCGACATTGCCTATGCCGGGGGCTAGCAGCGCCAGCCCGCCCGGCGACATGTTGATCACCTGGCAGGGGAATTCACGGCGGTCCGGCAGCATGTAGCGGCCGAGCAGGTGAACCTTCACCCGCTGGAAACGCCGACGTTCCTCGGCGGCCGGAAGAAATTTTTTGTGCGCCAACGCCATTTTCACAACCCGACCCCCCGCCTGGCGGAGTCCGGGACGACCCTAAGGTGCACAGGGTTAATGCCGCGTTAGGATCGGGCGCGGCGATGACGAACAGCCACAATGCGTTCGAAAAGCCACATCAGGGGCGGGCAGGCCAGCACCGTCAGCGCGCCGAGGTCCAGCGCGACCGCGGCAGTGCCGGCCGATTTGGCGAGCCGGCCCGCCACCGCCGGCCCCAGCATCATCGCGGCATAGAAGAGAGTGTAGAACACGCCCATCCCGATCGCCCTGGTTTCCGGCGCGAGTACGCGGGCGGCCAGGCTCATGATCGGGCCGGCGGGAAGGCCGCCGATCAAGCCGCCCAGGACGAGGATCGCGATCACAGCGTCGGACCGGGTCAGCCAGGCGAGCAGACCGGCCACCACGAGGCTCGCCGCGATCGCCACGACAAAGGGGCGCTTGGTGCGATCGGCGAGATATCCGCCTGATGGCACCGAGATCACCGACAGCCACATCACGAGGCTGATCGCCGAGCCCGCCGCCGCAATGCTCCAGCCGCGCTCGACGAGCAATGAGGGGCCGAACGAGAAAATCATGGCGAAGCCGATATTATAAAGGCCCCAGATCGCACCCGCGACGATCACCGCCAGAAGCGCGAGCGGATCGAGCCGCCCGGAGCCGGCCGCGCTGGCGGTTGCTCCCGGCGGCGCTTGGTAGAAAATGATCAGCACAATGCCGGTCGCGGTCAGCGCGCCGGTCACGAGAAACACGGCGCCGGCGCCATACGCCGTGCCGATCGCCGGCAGCACCAGCAGCGAGATCGCAACCCCGGCCGGCCAGGAGTTGACGAAGATCGCCATCGCGGTGGCGATCTCCTTACCCGCAAACCAGTCGGTGCCCATCTTGGTGAGCTGCACGGTCAGCAGCACGCCGCCGGCGCCGGAGGCGAGCCGGCCCGCCATCTGCCAGCCCCAGACGTCGGTGGTGGCCATGACGAGACTGCCCGCCGTCATCAGCAGCAGCGCCACGATCGTGGTGGGCTTGTCGCCGAGCGTCCGGCCGATCGCGCCGCCCGGCAGCGCCAGCACGATGCCCGGTGTGAAATAGAGTCCGATCAGGATGCCGATATCGGCGAGTCCGACGCCGAAGCTCTGCTGCAGCAGCGGCGCGACCGCGGCCACGCTCTGGAATTGGAACGCGATGGTGAGGCGAACGACGAACAGGATCGCAAGTATGCCCCAGCGATTGCGCAACGCTTCATCTCCCCAAACCCTGTATCGAGCGTGCGGTGGGGAGAGGCCGGAGTCAACCGCAAGCTCTGAGCTTATGTCTTCCTCGTCGCGCGTCCATAGAGAAGACATAGCAGCGCCAGCAGCACCGCGGCCGAGAGCCCGAGCGACCAGTGAATGCCGATCGCCGCACCGAACAGGCCGACCGTGATGCCGCTGAAGGCTCGCATCCCGAGCCCGGCCATGTTGTAGAGGCCGACGACGCGGCCGCGAATGTCGGACGGCGCGTTCAACTGCACCAGCGCCTGCGCCATGGTGTTGAACGACAGCTCGAAGAAGCCTGCAAAGAACAACAGCACGATCGCGACCGGATAGATCCGCACCGAGGCGAAGCCGAGCAGCGCCACGCTCCAGAGCATGGCGAGCATGATCGCGGTGCGCGGCGTGCCCTTGAGCCGTCCCCAGGATTCCAGCGCGATGCCGGCGAGCAGTGCGCCGGCAGCATCGGCCGCGAGCAGCACGCTGTAGGAGATTCCGGGATCGCCGTGGCCGAGATCGCCGGCAAAGCCCGGCATCTGCGCGTGATAGGCGTTGCCGATCATGAAGGAGGTGAGGCCGGCAAGCCATGTCATCGCCGTCAGCACCGGCTGCGTGCCGATGGCGCGGATGGTCAGCATGATGTCGGCAAGGCCGCGCACGGCGAAGCGCCGCACCGCGACACTCTTGTCCCGCACCGGCGCCCAGAACAGCCACAGCAGCATCGGCAGATAGAACAGCGTGTTGAAGATGATGCCATGCGAGGTGCCGAGCGTGAGCATGATAATGCCGCCGACGGCAGGTCCGACCAGAATGCCGAGATAGCGCGCCATTGCATTCAGCCGCACCGCGCTCGGAAGATCAGCCGGGCCGACGAGGTCGTAGAGCAGGAGCTGGTTCGGCGTCTGCCACAACACGCCGGCGCAGCCATGGATCACCAGCAGCAGCATGGCGTGCCACATCTCGATCGTATCGGTGATGAAGAAGAAGCCCCATCCAGCCGAGGCAACGATGAACAGCAGCATGCCGCACTGGATGATGCGGCGCGGATCGACCCGGTCGGCCAGCCCGCCAACCGCGACCGAGAACAGCAGGAACGGCAGCCAGTGCGACAGCACCGCAAAGCCCGCCAGCGCCGGCGAATGGAATTTCTGGAACACCACCCAATAGCTGATCACGTGCTCGATATTGTCAGCCATCATCGCCAGCACGTAAGCGATGAACTGGAGCCGATACGGCACCGACTTCATCGCCGCGAACGAGCCGGACGCGACGACGGGATTTTGAGGAAGGGGGTTCAAGCGGGCACCTGGGTGGGACTTTCGCGCCGTGCCTACACGTTCACCGTCGAGTGCTCAAGACACCTAGGCGTGCTTGGATATCTGTCATGCACTGCCGCCACAAGCTCAACCGTCATCCTGAGGTGCGAGCGCAGCGAGCCTCGAAGGATGAGCCGCAAGCTCCTGTGGCCCATCCTTCGAGGCGGCGCGCAAGAGCGCGCACCTCCAGCGACAACCGCTTTGCGGTTGCGCGGGGATGACGGTGGTGAGTGTGGCAGGCACTGTAGCCCGGATGAGCGAAGCGATATCCGGGAACGCTGGCCCCGCATGTCGCTTCGCTCATGCGGGCTACAAGACCGCGGCTTGGCACGACCGCGCATCTCACATACGCTTCGCCTCAGCCCGCACCAATCAATCATAACAGACGGGCGTCGAGGAAACAGCCATGGACCAGATCCGCGTCTGCACCCACGCAGGGCCCGGGAGCGAACCCGTCATCCGCACCGTGCCGTGGCCGAAGGTCGGCCGCAAGGCTGCGCTTATCAAGGTCGGCGCCTGCGGCGTCTGCGGCACGGACCTGCACATTCTGAAGGGGCATTGGCCGAAGCCGCTGCCGTGGCCGTTCACGCTCGGCCACGAGCTCGGCGGCATCATCGTCGAATGCGGCGACGAATTCACCGAAGACTTCATGAGCAAGCCGCTCAAGGTCGGATCAAAAGTGATGATCCCGCCGCTGATGCCCTGCGGCCGCTGCTATTACTGCATCCATTATCCCCTGACCGCCAACAAGTGCCTGACGCCGGTCTATTACGGCCGCTATCTCGGCTTCGACAAGGCGCCGCACATGTGGGGCGGCTGGGCCGAATATGTCTATGTCGATCTCGACATGCTGCCGGGCACCAAGATCTACAAATTGCCTGACGACATGTCGCTGCGGCTGGGTGCGCTGTCGGAGCCGCTGACCTCCTGCATCCGCGCCTTCAACCGCGCGAGCCGCGCCGGCGGTTTTTCCTGGGGCGACACGGTGGTGATCCAGGGCTCGGGCCCGATCGGCATTCTCGCGGTCGCCGCCGCGCAGGAGATGGGAGCAGGGCGCGTGATCTGCGTCGGTGCGCCGGAGGAGCCGCGGCTCAAGCTCGCGCGCGAGTTCGGCGCCGAGGCGACGGTGAACATCGACGAACTGAAGTCACCACAAGACCGCATCGCCCGCGTGCGCGACATCGTCGGCGGCTTCGGCGCCGATCTGGTGATGGATTGCTCGGGCCACCCTTCAGCCGGTCCCGAAGGCATCGAGATGCTGCGCGACGGCGGCACCTATGTCGAGATGGGCCAGTTCACCGACGCCGGCTCGATCGAGACCTCCTGGCACCGCATCTGCACCAAGGACCTCAATGTGCTGGGCTCCTGGGGTTTTACCGGCAACGAGCTGCCGCTCGGCGTCGACATGCTCTACCGCACGGCGGACAAATATCCCTGGCTGAAGATGCAGACGATCTATCCGTTCACGGAAGACGGCGTCGCGCAGGCGGTCAGGGACGCGATGGCGATGAAGACGGTGAAGTCGACGATCGTGCCGTGGCCGGAATTGGTGGCGTGAGAAATTCGTAGCCCGGATGGAGCGCAGCGCAATCCGGGATTCTTGACCGTGGCTCCCCGGATTCCGCTACGCTCCATCCGGGCTACGGGCGGGCGTTTGGTATGAAGGACGAGATGACAAACGAACAAACGACCGAACCAGGCGAGCGCTCCCGTTCGCCCTTCAACGCCATTCGTGCCATCGACTACACCGTCATTTTCGTGCGCGACATGGCGGCGATGCGCCGCTTCTATGAAGACGTCCTCGCATTTCCGCTGCTGCGGGAGCTGTCGCCGAACTGGATCGAGTACGGCTTGGGCCCCAACACGCTGGCTCTCGCAACACCGGGCCGGACCGCGACTGACACACCGACGCCGGCGGGCAGTGCCGCGCTGCAACTGGCCTTCAAGGTGTCCGCGGCCGAAGTCGATGCGTGTGCCGACGAACTCGCACGCCACGGCGTGGCGCTGCTGTCACCGCCGACAAACCAGTCGTTCGGGCATCGGACGCTGTTCTTCCGCGACCCCGACGGCAATCTCTTGGAGGTTTATGCGGAGATCTGAGCCGCGCAGCGGCGGGGCTGTGCACGAAAAGTTCCACCAAGAATCCGCGCGTTATTCACGCCGGGGTGAAACTTAGGCCCGGGTTTCGGCTTTCAGTTCACGGGAGAGTTCATCGTGAAGCGGATCCTGAAACCCATCACTTACATCCTGGCCGCCATCTACTTCCTGGTGGATGCGGTCTTCATGGCCGTGGCGAGGCCGATCTCGCGCTGGATCGGGCGGCATCTCCAGTTGAAGCGATTGCGCGGCTGGATCAGATCGCTGTCGCCTTATTGCTCGCTCGCCCTGTTTTCCGTACCCGTCATCATCCTGGAGCCGGTCAAGCCCGTGGCAGCCTATCTCGCGGCGACCGGTCAGATCGTGAGCGGGGCCGTGACGTTCATCATCGGCGAGCTGCTCAAGCTCGTGCTGGTCGAGCGCCTGTTCCATCTCACGCGTGACAAGCTGATGCGAATTCCGGCTTTTGCCTGGGTCTATGGCAAGTTCACAGACGTCAAGGCCTGGCTGCAGGCGACCGAAGCCTGGCGTGCCGTTCGCGCCTTGGGCCGCGCGGCGAGGGACACCGTTGTGCGGGCCAGAGCCAGGCTGGCCGGCGGCTTCGGCAGGCTCGTCACCTCCAGGGATTAGGGCTGCAGGGATTAGGGCTGCGCCCGCGCGCCGCTCTCTATGCGAGCTTGCGCGATGCGGCGGTGGCCTTGTCGCCCGTGTTCGGCGTGCCGGTCGGCTCGATGAGCAGGAGATGAACTTCCTCGCGCGCCACCGGTCGATGCTCAACACCTTTCGGCACGACATAGAGTTCGCCCGGACCAAGCGTTACCGTGCGATCCCGCAATTCAATGTCCAAACTGCCTTTCAGGACGAGAAAGAAATCGTCGGTGTCGTCGTGCTTGTGCCAGGTGAACTCTCCCTTCACCTTCACCACCATCACGTCGCAGTCGTTGAAGGTCGTGATCGTGCGTGGAGACCAGAAATCCCCAAAAGTCGCGAGCTTGTCGGCAAGCGATATGCCGTCGGCCATGTGTCACCCTTATTTTGCTTCCGCGTGAGGCACGATTTGGGAGCGACGTGCTGACGCGGCAAGACTTGGGTTCGATGGCTTTGGTCTCGTCCCAAAGCGTGCAGTCGCCACACAAGCCCTTCGACCGAGAGAGGTCATGTGCGCATCCAGGGTGCCTAATGGCGCGCAATTTGGGCCGGGTGGACGTGGAAATCCCATGCTTCGGCACAAAATCCCTCTATATGCAGCGAAACGGCTCGAAAACGCTGGATGTAGTGGGTCGAGCTGGCCAGTAAGCTTATTCTCGGCATCACCAAAGCCATGCGTCATAGGCATGGTGATTTGCCCGCACTTGGCGTAAAGAGCGTCCAAATCAAATCACCACGCGGGCGGCTGGACCATTTGCCGCCTACGCAGCTTCAGGTCGCGCGGCTCGACGTTCCGCGCCTGGACCAACCAAGGTTTATCCCGTGTCTTTTCCGACCATGAGTGCGCCGCTCGCCCGAGCTTTGGCCGAGCGCAACTACGACCGTCCGACCCCCGTTCAGCTCGCCGTGCTCACGGACGAGGCCGCTGACCGCGACCTCTTGGTTTCGGCCCAGACCGGCTCCGGAAAGACCCTGGCCTATGGGCTGGCCATGGCCAAGGATCTGTTGGGCGACGACGAGCGGTTCGAGCGGGCGGGTGCACCGCTCGCCCTGATCGTGGCGCCGACCCGCGAGCTTGCCTTGCAGGTCCATCGCGAACTGGCTTGGCTGTACGAGCATGCGAGCGGACGCGTCGTCTCCTGCGTCGGCGGCATGGATCCCAGGCGCGAGCAGCGCGAGCTCGCGGCAGGCGCTCATATCGTTGTCGGTACGCCCGGCCGGTTGTGCGATCATTTGCGCCGCGGTCGTCTCGACATCTCGGAATTGAAGGTGGTCGTGCTCGACGAGGCCGACGAGATGCTCAATCTCGGTTTTCGCGAGGACATGGAGTTCATCCTCAAGACCACGCCGGATACGCGCCGCACCCTGATGTTCTCGGCGACGTTCCCGCGCGGCATCGTCGCGCTGGCCAAGCAGTATCAGCAGCGGGCATTCCGGATCGAGGTCGCCGGCGACGAAGGCGGTCACGCCGATATCGAGTATCGTGCGATCCGGATCGCGCCCGGCGATGCCGAGCACGCCGTCGTCAACGTGCTGCGCTTCTACGAGGCGCCGAGCGCGCTGGTGTTCTGCAGCACGCGCGATGGCGTCCGGCACTTGCAGGCGGCGCTGCTGGAGCGCGGCTTCTCCGTGGTCGCTCTGTCAGGCGAGTTGACGCAGAACGAGCGAACCACGGCGCTGCAGTCGCTGCGGGACGGACGCTCGCGCGTCTGCGTGGCGACCGATGTCGCCGCCCGCGGCATCGACCTGCCGAGCCTCGACCTCGTCATTCATGCGGACCTGCCCAACGACGCCGAGGTCATGCAGCATCGCTCCGGCCGCACCGGACGCGCGGGCCGCAAGGGGACGAGCGTCATGCTGGTGCCGCCCGTGCGGCGGCGGCGTGCGGAAATGCTGCTGAACGTTTCGGGGATCGACGCGGTCTGGGGGACGGCGCCGCAGCCGGATGAGATCCGCAAGCTCGATCATGAGCGCATGAAGGACGTGCTGTTCACGGAGGAGACGACCGCCGACGATCTGGCGCTGGCGCAGGCGCTCTTGGCCGAGCGATCGGCTGAGGAGATCGCCGCGTCACTCGCACGGCTCTATCGCGCGCGGCTGCCGTCGCCCGAGGACATCATGGATCCCGGCGAGCGAGCTGGCCGGCCGCGCGAGGATCGCGGCCGCAACGATACGCGCTCGCAGCGCGACGATTTTCGTACGCCGCGCGACGATGTCCGCGCTTCGCGTGGCGATGATCGGCCCGAAAGGGCTCGACCCAAAGCGGGAAAATCGTCGTCGAAACATGGCATGGCGGATGGCAGCGTCTGGTTCCGGGCCAACATCGGACGAAAAAAGAACGCGGAAGCACGCTGGCTGTTGCCGATGATCTGCCGTCGTGGCGGCATCGACAAGAACGATATCGGCGCGATCAAGATCATGGACACCACGACCGAGTTCGAAATTTCCGAGCGGGTCGCGGACTCCTTCGCCGTGAAGATCAAGCGTCCGGACAAGGAAGACAATATCCGCCTCGAGCCGATGGCGGATGCGCCGCAGCGGCAGGTGGCTTCGGAAGAGCGGCCCCACGCGCCGCGGCGTGACAGCGGCGACAGCGATCATCGTGAACGCCAGGGCGAACGCGCGCGCGAGCCGAACGGGTTCAAACCGCAAGGCAAACCTCACGGCAAGCCACACGGCAAAACGTACGAAAAGCCGTACGCCGAGCGCACACCGAAATTCGACGATGCTCCTTCCTTCGCAAAGAAGAAAAAGCACAAGAACAAGCCGGGCTACGCTGAGCCCTCGGTCACGTCGTGGTCTGAGAAGGGCGCCCCCGGGAAGAAGCCGAAGACGAAAAAGAAGCATCGCGCCTGACGGCCGCCTTCCGGCGCCGACGGAGAGGGGCGTTACGTCGCAGCCAGGTCGCGCAGCATGTAGGTTGCGCTGTCGCCGTAGGTCGCGAGTTTTGCCCGCAGCTCCGCATCCGCGGTGACCGGCCGAAAGCCGAGGCGCTGCCACAGCGGCCGCGTGGCGTAGACCGACACCAATGCGAGCGTCGCGATCCCTGATGCGCGCGCGAGCTGTTCGATCGCGACGACATAGTCGCGCGCGACGCCGCCGCGAAAGTCGGGCAGCACCGCGACGTCGTGCAAATAGATGCAATCCGCATCGCCGGGCAATTGCTCGAGGAAGCCGTCGAGCGGCGGAATCCGGTGCTGCATCCAAGGATGCGCGAGACCGTAGCCGACGATTCCGTCGTCCGCGACAAGCACGCGGCAGCCGTCAGGACAGAGCCGCATCTTTTCCGCGAAGACCTCAGGCCGCTCAGGCAGGTCAGGATGGATCCGCGCTGCGATCGCGCTGATCGCCGGGAGATCGGAGGCGCGGGCGGGACGCCAATGCGGCTTGCTCATGTCGATCCGTCGTTCCGTCACAATCATCCCAGTTTATTCCGATGCGACGATGCGCGCAGCGAAAAATATCTTTGCCGCGATCTCAGGAATACGACGGCTCGCGCGGCGTCCTACCCATGCAAGCCCATTGCATGACAGGAGAGACCATGACGACATCCTCGATCCGCCTCGCGCTCACGCTCGCAATATCGCTGGCGCTGCTTCCCGCTGCCTTCGCGGCACCGCCGACCAAGACTGGCAAGTCCGACAAGGGGAACGTGCTCACCGACGCCAAGGGCATGTCGCTCTATACTTTCGACAAGGACGTGGACGGCAAGTCGGCCTGCAATGGTCCGTGTGCGACCAACTGGCCGGTGCTGAAGGCCGAGGCGAGCGATGCGGCCGCCGACGGCTACACCGTCATCACGCGCGACGACGGCTCGAAGCAATGGGCCTACAAGGGCAAGCCGCTCTACACCTTCGCCAAGGATACCAAGCCCGGTGACGTCACCGGCGACGGCTTTTTGAACGGCGCCTGGCATCTGGCGATGCCGTGAGCGGGGTGCACTCCTAGCGCAGCCCCTCATACACCATCAGCCCGCGTGCGATCTGCAGCTTGCGGATCGCGCGCGGCAGCAGTTTTTCCGGCTGGTGCAGATAGCGCCAGGAGGTGAGGGCGAACGGACCCAGTGCACCGCATTCGTCGTCGAACGGCGCGAGCACGCCTGTCACGCTCACCGGTGTATGCGGGCGGGCATTGAACGGCAGCAGCAGCAGCTCGAGATGCGCCTTGCTGCCGTCCTCGCGCGCGGCGGTGACGCCGGCGATTGCGCCGAGGCTCTCGTCGGCGACGATGGTCGTGATCTCCTCGATCTCGCGGCGGCTCGCCTCGTTGAACAGCGCCGCAAAGCTCGAATCCTTGAGGTCGCGCCCTGCGAGTGCGCAGACGCGCGTGCCGGCGACGCGGAACGGAAAGCCGAGATGGGGCTCGCAGGACAGCACGAAGATGTCACCGAGCAGGCCGCGCACGGCGGCCGGATCGATATCGGCCCGGTCTGGCGCCCGCGCAGTGCCGCGCTTTGTGTTCCAATATGCGAAGAACTCGCGGCTCGACGGATGTTTCATGACTGAACGCTTACCCCGGGGCGCAACCTCGCGGGACAAATCTGTCCCGCTTCAGTGCAGCCGCGATCCCTGTGTTGTTGTGCAGGAGGGGCTTTGCAGCGTCCATGCCGCAGCGGCGTTTTCGGCGTCCCTGGCGCTGCCTTTGCGTCGTTAACGTTAAATTAACTATGCGCTTTCCGTGCGCCGCCCCGCTGCTATGGTGATCGCGGTCGCAAGCCTCGCCGCTTTTCTCCAGGTTCTCGGCGAGGCCTGTACACAGGCGTCAAACAGTTTGGTCACCGGCCGCGGGGAGGGGTGGGGATATTCCCGTCTCTCTGGGTACCGGAAGTCCGACACGGATAGGCAGGGCCTTCCCAGGGCCCTGCCTTTTCCTTTTGTGCACTTGCGCAGGGCAGGCAAAGGCGACTATCTCCAAAGCCTGTCGCTCCGATCGCGCCTGAAAGCGAAGCCGCCTTGGATTCCCCGCCAAATTCTCCGCCGCAAGATCCTCCGTCGCAAGATGCTTCGCTGGGAGTGCCGGCCGTCGTTGAGGAGGCTCCGCGCGAGCCGATCCTGACGCTGCCTTTCGCGCTGACGGCCTATATCCTGCTCCTCGCGGTGATCCATCTGCGCGTGCTGCTGCCGCCGGAGCTCGAGAACTGGACCATCGACGTCTTCGGCTTCATCCCCAAGCGTTACGATTCCTCGCTGCTCAATCTGGAGATTCCCGGCGGGGCCGGCGCCAAGGTCTGGACCTTCGTCACCTATTCGCTGCTGCACGCCAATCTCACCCATCTCGGCTTCAACGTGCTGTGGCTGTTGCCGTTCGGCAGCGCGCTGGCGCGGCGCTTTGGCGCCATCAGGTTCTTCCTGTTCCTCGCGGTGACGGCGGCGGCCGGCGCGCTCGCCCATCTCGTCACTCATGAGCACGCGGTGGCGCCGATGATCGGCGCCTCGGCCTCGGTGTCCGGCGCGATGGCGGCGGCGATCCGCTTCGCCTTCGTTCGCGGCAGTTTCCTGTCGTTCAGCCGATCGGATGCCGATACCGCCGCAAGAGTTCCGGCGCTGCCGCTGGCGCGCGCGCTGCGCGACGGGCGGGTGCTCGGTTTTCTTGCGGTGTGGTTCGGCGTCAACATCGTCTTCGGCGTCGGCGCGATCGGCGTCGACAGCGAGACCACGAGCGTTGCCTGGCAGGCGCATATCGGCGGCTTCTTCGCAGGGCTCCTGCTGTTCGCGCTGTTCGACCCCGTGCCGCGCGTGCGAAGCGATGCTGCGGATGCGTCATCACAGGACATTTCGGACGGTATTTGAAGCGGCGCTTGCGGCGCCGCCCGAATTCATCCATCATTCCCGAGAAGAATGTTCCGAAGCGACAGGCCGTTCGCGGCGATGCTTCGCAAAGCGCACGAGCCTGAAAGCAGCGCTGACACTGTTAGTTGAAGACTCGAAGAACAAGTCCGGACCGCGAACAGCGGACGGCTCCGATTCAGGGAGGCGACAATGACGGTACGTTCGATTCTCAACACCAAGGGCCACCAGATCATGAGCGTCGAGCCGGACGCGAAGCTGGCGGTCGCGGTCAAACTGCTCGGTGAGAAGAAGATCGGCGCGGTGCTGGTGATGAACCAGAGCCGGCTCGAAGGCATCCTGTCGGAGCGCGACATCGTGCGGGTGATCGGCGAGCGCGGCGCCGGCGCGCTGGAGGAGCCGGTCTCGCAGGTCATGACCCGCAAGGTCGTCACCTGCAAGGAGACCGACACGGTCGCCGAGCTCATGGAGATGATGACCACCGGCAAGTTCCGCCATCTGCCCGTGGTCGACAATGGCAAGGTGGTCGGCCTGATCTCGATCGGCGACATCGTCAAGCGTCGGGTGCAGGAATACGAGTCCGAGCAGGAAGCTCTGCGCGACTACATCAAGACCGCCTGATCGGTAAGACGGCCTGATCAGTCCTGCTGCTGGTCGGCTTTGGGCGCGGTGCCCTCGGGCGCGGGCGCCAGCTCGTGGATGGCCTCCTTGATGGACTCCAGCGCACGCTCGGCCGCGCGGGTGCCCAGGGCGATGAGGTCCTCGGAGCGGTGGAAATCGAACCAGCCGAATTGACCGATTCGCGGTGTGATCAGCATATCGGGCGGATCGCCGGCGAGGCGGGCGCGGGTGATGCGGTCCTGCATGATGTTGAAGGCGTCGACCATCACAGAAGAGAGGCCGGGCCGGGCGCTGCCGCCGCCGAAGAACTCGCGCTTCACTGTCTTCTCAGGCGAGAAGAATCTCGGGAAGCGTCGCTTTGACGCCGGCTCTTCGGTCGCGGGGGTCACCGGTTCAGGTATCGCGCCGTGCGAATAGACCGTCGTCGAATAGGTGAAGATGTCGCTGGAAAGATTTGCGGCGATGACGATTTCCGCGCCGAGCGCGCGGGCGGCCGAGACCGGCACCGGGTTCACCAATGCGCCGTCGACCAGCCAGCGATCGCCGATCAGGACCGGAGAGAAGATGCCGGGCAGCGCATAAGAGGCGCGCATCGCGTCCACCACGCGGCCGCGCGTCAGCCAGATCTCGTGGCCGGTGCGGACCTCGGTCGCGACGGCGGCGAACTTGACCGGGAGATCCTCGATCTGGCTCTGGCCGCAGGCAGCCTCGAGCCGGGTCGCCAGCTTCTCGCCGCCGATCAGGCCGGAGCCGTTGAGGCGGATGTCGAGGTAGCCGAGGATGTTGCGCATCCCTTGCAGGCTGCGGCCCCATTCTTCCAGCGTATCGAGCCGGCCGGCCGCATAGAGGCCGCCGACCACGGCGCCGATCGAGGTGCCGACCACGACTTCAGGCACGATTCCGTTGGCGAGCAGGGTCCGGATAATGCCGATATGAGCGAAGCCGCGCGCCGCGCCGCCGCCAAGCGCAAGGCCGATCACCGGTCGGCGGATGCTGCCCAGGCCGACTTTCTCGGCGACCTTATCGCTGTTCGAACCCCGACCCTTCAATATGTCCAGCACCGAAACTCTCCTACGCCGGGACCCGCCATCAGACTAGGCACCGCACTCGCGCTCCGCCAGAACCGGGCCGAAGCATGGTTTATGCCGGTTTGGGAAGGGCACGGGGCAGGAGTATGGCGAGGGACGGGTGCCCCTGGGGTAATCACGCAGGCGTCAGCCGGGTTCCAAAGAACCGTATTGGCCGTATTTCTCGGGGGTTCAGAGGCTTGAATTTGCCGCGTTTTCGGTGAAAAGCAGATGGCATGACTCTCGGGGGTGACGGCATCATTGGATGGCGGCGCAGCGCATCGCTGCTGCCGGCCTTGGTCCTTGCTGCCTGCCTCTTTACCTTTGGCCAAAATGCTGCGCAGGCGCAGCTTTTCTCCGATCGTCCGCCGCCGGTGCCGCCCGCGTCGGTCCCCGATCCCGGCGGTGCCGTCAGCCTCGCGCCGCCCTCAGGCCCGGGTGCCGGACCGCCGAGCCTGCCGCCGACCCTGTTGCAGCCGACCACGCCCAGCATGCCGCCGCCCGCGGTCACGACCGTGCCGTCCGCCGCACCGCTCAATGCGGCCGTGCCCGGACAGGGCGTGCTGTCGCTGACGGCGAAATACGGCAAGGACACCCCGCCGATCACCAGCGGCCTGGTCTGGCGCGTGTTTGCCGATCGTCCCGACGAGAACGGCACCTTCAAGCTGATCCGCGAAGACCGCAATGCCACGCCGAACATCGTGCTGCCGCCCGGCAATTACGTCGTGCACGTCGCCTTTGGCCTCGTCAGCGCGGTGCGCACCGTCAGCTTGAAGGCCGAGACCGATCGCGAATCCTTCGTGCTGCCGGCCGGCGGCCTGCGCATCGAGGGCCGCGTCGGCACCAGCCGCATTCCGCAGAACCAGATCTCGTTCGCGATCTACAAGGGCAGCCAGTTCGAATCCGGCGAGCGCGCCTCCCTGGTGCCGAACGTCGCCGCCGGTGACGTCGTGCTGCTGCCGGAGGGCACCTACTACATCATCTCGAATTACGGTGACGCCAATTCGGTGGTGCGCTCGGACATCCGCGTCCAGGCCAGCAAGCTCACCGACGTCACCATCACCCACCGCGCCGCCGTCATCACGCTCAAGCTCGTCAGCGACAGGGGCGGCGAGGCGCTCGCCAACACCGCCTGGTCGGTGCTGACCCCGGGCGGCGACGTGATCAAGGAATCGATCGGCGCCTTCCCGCGCGTCGTGCTCTCCGAAGGCGAATACCGCGCCATCGCCAAGAACGAGGGCAAGGTCTATGAGCGCGGCTTCAACGTCGTCAACGGCGTCGACGGTGAAGTTGAAGTGGTCGCGCGCTAGTGCTTGAGCGGTGATGCCGCATGCGGCCCGACGCTGGTCTTCGTGCCCAGTGAACACTTCTCATTCAGCGCACGGATCCCCCATATCTTATTACCGCCAGTCCCGTCACGTGTGCGAAAGAGGATGCTCTCGGCTCCTCCGTTGGTGTTGCGATTTGAATAGCTTTGTCAGCGCTACCAAGCAGGACCGATCAACACCGGCACCGGCGGCTTATTCCAGAGACGCCGCAACTTCGTCAAAGCCGGTGCAAGATACCTATTTCCGATAATCAATTTCATTCGCTTTCCATCCTGCTGCGTTATATGTCGGGCATCACTCCAACGGGGGAGGCCGGAGCAGGGTCGTGCGTCTGCGAGACCGGCAAGGAGCAGGGGACCAAGCTCGTCGGCATGTTCGAAGTGATCCTCACCAGGCGTAAGCGGTTCGGCTGGCGGTGGCAGGTGTGCGACCAATCCGGCAAGAAATTTGCCGATGGCTTCGAGCGCACCCGGCCGTCCGCCAAATATCATGGCGAGCGCGCATTGTTTTTTCTGTTGTCGCAGGCCCATCTGCGCAATCGCTTGGCGACGTCCAGCGAGGACTAGCGGCGTTCCCCGTGCGGGTCTCCGTACCCCGGCTTGCGCCTCGCTCCATCCGCGACGAGACTTTTCAGCGAGCGCCGTCAGATCTCGACGACGAGCTTGCCCTGCGTCGCGTGATCGCGGATTAGCGCATAGGCGTCATCGACGTTCTCCAGTGTGAAGTGCCGGGCATCGAGCATCGGTAAGAGCTTGCCGGCCTCAACCAGGCGCGTGGCCTCCGCCATGATCTCTCCGTGATGCGCGCGGCCTTCCCCTGAGAGCAGCGGCAGCAGCGTGAACACGCCGGAATAGGTGGCGGCGCGGAACGAGAGCGGCGCAAGCCCATGCGTACCCCATCCGAGCGCGCTCACGACATGGCCGAAGCGGCGTACGGCTTCGAAGGAGGCGTCGAGGACCTTGCCGCCGACGGTGTCGTAGACGACGTCGAAGCCGCGGCCGCCCGTATGCTCTGCAACATAAGTCGCGATGGCGGTATCACGATCGATGAAGGTCGCGCCAAAACCTTCGATGGTGGCGCGCTGCGATGCCGAGCCGGTGGCGAACACATCCGCTCCGAACGAGCGCGCGATCTGGATCGCGATGTGGCCGACGCCGCCTGCGCCGCCATGGATCAACACCTTCTGTCCGGCCTTCAGCGCCGCGCGGTCGATCAGTCCTTCCCAGGCCGTGATGAAGATGAGGGGCAGGGCGGCTGCCTCCCGCATGCTGAGATTGGCAGGCTTCAACGCCAGCAGGTCGACGTCGACAGCGGCGAATTCGGCGAGCGATCCCTGCACACCGCCGACGCCTCCCGTCATGCCATAGACCTCGTCGCCCCCCTTGAACCGCGAGACGTCACGACCGGTCTGTTCGATCACGCCGGCCAGATCCAGCCCGAGTATCGCAGGCAGCGGATGTCGCGCATGCGCCGCCGCGCCCGCATGGATCTTGGTGTCGAGCGGATTGATCCCGCTCGCGCGGATTCGCACCAGCACCTCGCGCGGGCCGATCTCGGGCGTGGAGAGGGTTGAGGGGCGCAGCGGCGCGTTGTGGGCCTCCAGCACGGCTGCGTGCATCGTCGATTGTCTCGTCATGATCGTCTTGCTCCGTTGTCGGCCTCCAATATGCCCATGATTTTTTGCATGGGAAAGAATGAGAATGTACGATCGTCGTGCGTTTTTGTATGAGGAGGCTTCCGGTGGACTGGAGCGATCTGCGCATCTTTCTGGCGATTGCGCGCGAAGGCACTCTCGGCGCGGCCGCACGGAAGATCGGCCAGACCCAGCCGACAATGGGACGGAGACTTCGCGCGCTCGAACAGTCGCTCGGACAAACGCTATTCCAGCGCACGGCGGATGGTTTCGTGCTGACCGACGAGGGCACAGCTGTGCTGCGCCATGCTGAGCGGATTGAAGAGGAGGCGCTCGCCTTGGAGCGGCGTGCGTCCGGCGCGGAGACGGAGCTCGATGGCTTGCTGCGTCTGTCGTCGTCGGACTGGTTCGGGACGGTGATGCTCTCGCCGCTGATTGCCGCCTTCGGCAAGCGCCATCCGAAGGTGACCGTCGAGCTTCTGACCGATGCGCGCCTCTACAGCCTGCCGCGCCGCGAGGCTGATCTCGTCTTCCGCATCAAACCGTTCGACGAGCCTGAAGTGATCTCCCGAAAGCTGCTCCACATTCCCTACGCGCTCTACGGCAAGAAAGGCAGCAAGCCGCCACGCGCCGGCGACGGAAGCGGTGTCCGCGTTGTGACCATGAATGCCGAATTCGCCGACATGCCCGATGCCCTCTGGTTGAAGCGCACGCTGCCGAATATGGAAATCGCCTCGCGCAGCAACAACAGGCAGGCGCAGGCGGAGCTTTGCGCGAGCGGCGGCGGGCTCGCGGTGCTGCCGCGTCCACTCGGCGACCGCGACCGCCGGCTGGTCGCGCTCGACATCGGCGCGACGCCACCCGGCCGCGACACCTATGTCGGCTATCACCGCGATCTCAGGCGTCTCGCCCGCCTGCGCGCGCTGCTCGACCTCGTGATCGAGCGATTGGCGGGGTGATTGCTCTTGATACGCTGCCGTGGCCAGGGTGTGCGCAGCGATATCCGGGACAGCTCGTGGTGGGAATCCCGGATGTCGCTTCGCTCATCCGGGCTACAAGTCCTTGTGTTGCCTGTCGGGCAAAACACCCAAGCTGGCAGTCAACCCGCACCGCCCAAAATATTCCACTTTACCGAAATTCGGAATTGCGTATATTCCGCCTCACTCCGGCCCAAGGAAGAGGGGCGTATCGCGATCGTCACGAACGCGGGCCGGACGGCGGTGGACGTTGGTCACATCGGCGCGAAGGACTTCGCAGGGCGGGCAACCGTGAGCGAAGGCGTCGCGCACACGACCGGTGTGATCGGCGTACGGCAAAATCGTGTGGTCCTGGCGCCCGGGGTCTGTGCGCCAAGTGTTGCGGTGATGTGGGTTGCCCAACCGGGCACGCGCGTCAGCCATCCGCAAGGCGACGGGGGCAATAGTGCATCGCTCCCCGGGGAGATCACGACATAAGCCGTAAAGCCACTGCGCAGGGAAGGCCGGATGTTTTGGCTTCACCTGTATGCCGCTGTGCAGATTTTTTATTGCAACTTCGCACAGTGGACCGCGGGTGCCAGCCGGCGCCCGGTCTTCCCTGCGCCCTCTTTCAATTGAGGGTGAGACGACGAAGCAAAGCTCGGGCGAAATGCGCCGCGAGGATGCGAGCCCATGTCAGTTATTCAACAACGGTCTCGTGCCCCGGACGCAGCGCAGCGCCTCTTGGCGGTGCGCTGCAGAGCCGGGGCCCATATTGCAGCGATTGCTGTGGCTTCATGGGTCCCGGCTCTGCGCAGCAGCGTAAGAACGCTGCAGCGCGTCCGGGACACGAGAGCAGCGGACCCTGTTGCGACACGTCCGCTCGCAATGACTATGCCGGACGCGCTCGGCGCCTTCGCACAACTGTCACAGTCTCTAACGCCCACTAACCAACGCCCGACTTTAAACTGTCATAATCGCCGAACGGAACCCGCGCTCGCGCTCTCTTTACACGCCGTTAAGTGCGGCTGCATTGGATGCGGCGGGAAAGTGCGTTGGGGACTGCCATGAGTGCCGTGAAGAAAGTGTCGGGAAAACCGGCCGCCGAAATGTTCGACGACATCCCGGTGCTTCAGCGCAAATGGCGTGCCGCGTTGAAGCCGGGCGAACGGCTGCCGCGCTACGAGGACGTGATGCTCGGCAGCCTGGGACGGCTCGCCGACCACATCGCGCTGCTCAAGGGCGACGGCGCGCTCGAACTGTCGCGCAGCGGACGTTACGTGCAGAAATGGCTCGGCGAAGAGCGTTGGGACATCCCGGTCGCCGCGCTCTCGCCCGATTGCGCCACTGCGCTGTCGGAAGCCGCGGCGAGCGCGCTCGCCAACGGGCGGCCGCACCTGGCCAGCGCCCATTGCGTGCGCGACGGCATGGTCAGGACATTTGATGTGCTGGCGCTGCCGACCGCATCGCGCTGGGGCGCGACGCTGGTCGGTGCCTACATCAACGAACGCGGCGCGCAATACAATCTCCTGGACGCGATCTTCGCTTCGACCGACGACGCGGTGGTCTCGCTGGCGACGCTGCGCGACGCGGGTGGCAAGCCGGTCGATCTCCAGATCGTCCACCACAACAAGAGTGCGGGCCTGCTGCTGAAGGCCGAAGGCGCTGACCTGTTGTGGCGCCGGATCGGCGAGGGAGACACGCTGCTGGCCTCGCTTGAGGTGATGGAATTCCTGCTCAGGGCCGTCTCCGGCGGTCGCGGCGAGCAACTCGAGATCGAGAGCGACGGACGGCATCTCCGGCTGAGCGCCACCGCGTTCGCCGACGTGGTCTCGCTGACGATCTCGGATGTCACTGTGTTGAAGCGGCGCGACGCCTCGTTCCGCCTGCTGTTCGACAACAACCCGATGCCGATGTGGGTGTTCGACGCCGCGAGCAAGAAGTTTCTCAGCGTCAACGACGCCGCGGTCCAGCATTACGGCTACAGCCGCGCCACCTTCCTGCGCATGAAGTTGCATGAGATCTGGCCGCAGGACGAATGGGGCAGCCACGCCGAGGCGCTCGAACGCATCGGCGACGCCTATCACTCCTCGCGCAACTGGCGGCATCTGCGCGCCGACGGTAGCGAGATCGAGGTGCTCACCTTCGGCCGCCGCGTCGCCTTCGACGATCGCGACGGCTATCTGGTCGCGGTGGTCGACATCACCGAACGGCGCAAGGCCGAGGCGCGGATCGCCCATATGGCGCACCATGACGGGCTCACCGATCTGCCGAACCGCGAATATTTCCAGGAGCGCCTGAAGCAGGCGCTCGACCAGGCCGGCGGAAAACGGGTCGGGGTGCTCTACCTCGATCTCGACCTGTTCAAGAACATCAACGATTCCTTCGGCCATCCGGTGGGCGACCGCCTGTTGAAGGAGGTTGCCGCCCGTCTGAGCATCGCGGTCCGCGGCGCCAATCTCGCGGCCCGGCTCGGCGGTGACGAGTTCGCGGTGATCCTGGCGGCCGACGTCTCGCCCAACGAGGCCAGCGCCTGCGCGGGCTTGCTGATCGACATGCTGAAGGCGCCCTATGAGATCGACGGGCAGGAGATGGTGATCGGCGCCAGCATCGGCATCGCGCTGTCGCCGGGCGACGGTACGACGTCGGAAGAGTTGATGCGCAACGCCGACATGGCACTGTATCGGGCGAAGTCGGACGGCGGCGGCGTGCATCATTTCTTCGAGCGCGAGATGGATCTGCAGGCGCAGAAGCGCCGTAACATGGAGCTCGATCTGCGCCGCGCGTTTGCCAATGGCGAGTTCGAGCTGCACTACCAGCCGCTGGTCTCGATCGCCTCCGACCGCATCTCCGGCTTCGAGTCGCTGCTGCGCTGGCATCACCCCGACAAGGGCATGATCTCGCCGGCGGAGTTCATTCCGGTCGCCGAGGACATCGGCCTGATCACCCAGCTCGGTGAGTGGGTGCTGCGCGAAGCCTGCTCCGAGGCGGTGAAATGGCCCGTCGACGTCAAGGTCGCGGTCAATCTGTCGCCGGCGCAGTTCCGCAGCCGCAATCTGGTTCAGGTCGTGATCTCGGCACTGGCGCAGTCCGGCCTGTCGCCGACGCGGCTCGAGCTGGAGATCACGGAGTCGATCTTTCTGGCCGAGACGGACGCCAACCTCGCCATTCTGCATCAGTTGCGCGAGCTCGGCGTCAGCATCTCCATGGATGATTTCGGCACCGGCTATTCCAGCCTCAGCTATCTCCGCAGCTTCCCCTTCGACAAGATCAAGATCGACCGCTCCTTCGTCAAGGATCTGGCAGGGCGGCCCGATTGCGTCGCGATCGTTCGCGCGATCTCGGGGCTTGGCCGCAGCCTCAACATCACCACGACCGCGGAAGGCGTCGAGACCGAGGATCAGCTCGATTGGTTGCGCGCCGAAGGCTGCAACGAAGTGCAGGGATTCTTGTTCAGCGCGGCGCGGCCCGCCGCCGAGATCGCAAAGCTGCTCGCCGATTTCGGCCAGCGTGCTTCACGGGCGGCGTAACTCGGACGGATAACAGTCATAGACCAGCGCCTTGAAGGCGGGCGTGATGCGGCCGCGCTCGTTCTGGGTCTGCTGCATCAGCAGGTAGACCATGTCGAGCTTGGGATCGACGCCGAAATAGGTGCCGCTGCCACTGTCCCATTTCAACTCGCCGAGCGAGCCCGGCGGCGGCGGCTTGGCGTTGCCGGGATCGGTCCGCACCGCAAGGCCATAGCCATAGCCGAAGCCGTCGCCCGGAAAATAGAAGTAGTCGCGTCCGACGCCCGAACCCGGCCCGATATGATCGGTCGTCATGGCCTTGAACGCCGCAGGGCTCAGATAGCGCTTGCCCTCGAATTCGCCGCCATTGAGCAGCATCTGCGCGAAGCGCTGATAGTCGGTGATGGTCGAGAGCAGCCCGCCGCCGCCGGACTGCCATTCGGGATGGTCGAGGCGCTCGCGCTCGGCGGCGAGCAGGATGTTGTCGCTCGGCAGCGGCCGAGCCATCCGCGCGAGCTCGTCCTCGGTCGCCAGCGCGAACTTGGTGCTGCTCATGCCGAGCGGATCGAAGATGCGCTGCTTGAGGAATGCGTACAGCGTCTGGCCCGAGATGATCTCGATGACGCTGCCGAGCACGTCGGTGGAATGACCGTAGCGCCACAGCGTTCCCGGTTGCCGTGCGAGCGGCAGCCTTGCGATGCGTTCGGCGAATTCCCTGTTGTTGAACTGACCTTCGAAGATGTTCGCCGCCTTGTAGGCCTGCTCGACCCATTTGCCGCCGATATAGTCGTAGCTGATGCCCGAGGTGTGCCGCAGCAGATCCTCGATGTTGACGGGACGGACCGGGGCCACGAGATCCAGATGCAACGTGCCGTCGGGATTGGTGACTTCAAGTCCCACCTTGGTGTCGGCAAAGAGGGGAATGTATTTCGACACCGGGTCGGTGAGCGCGAGCTTGCCCTCGTCGATCAGCATCATCGCGCCAAGACACGTGACCGGCTTGGTCATGGAGTGGATGGCGAAGATCGTATCGGGCGTCATCGCGAGGCCCGTCCTGGTGTCGCGCACGCCGAAAGTCTTCAGATAGACCGGCTTGCCGTGCTGCTGGACCAGCACCACGGCGCCCGGCAGCCGGCCGCTCGTTACCTCGTTGTCGAAATAGGCTGTGATGCGGTCGAGTCCGTCGGACGACGGAGCAGGGGTGTCGGCGGCGCGTGCCCGCGCCATCGTGCCGGCCAGCAGCGCGGCTCCGACCAGAAATTCACGACGCTTCATCCGGGCTTCCTCCCTTGCCGGGATCAAAGCCGCAAGACGTCGAAGGCGTCAACACGCCTTCGATTAAAATCGCGTCACGATTTCGGAAAGGACCGGTCGCGGACGGTCCTCGCTCGGCTTGGTCGGCTTGCCGATATGGACGAAGCCGGCGAGCTTCTCGTCCGGCTTGAGGCCGAGGCCATCCAGCGCGTCGCGATCGAACGAGAACCAGCCGGTCAGCCAGCAGGCGCCGTAGCCGAGCGCGGTCGCTGCCGTGACGATGTTCATGACGCTGGCGCCGGCCGACAATTCCTGCTCGAAGGCCGGCACCTTCGGGTGCGGCTTGGTGAAGCTGACGATGCCGATCACCAGCGGCGCATCCATGAGGCGTTTGCGCTCGGTCTCGACATCGGCCGCCGGCGCGCCGGGATTCTTCCGGGCAAACACCTTCGCGATCACCTCGCCGGCGCGCTGGCGCGCATCGCCCTCGAAGATGATGAAGCGCCAGGGCGCGAGCTTGCCATGGTCGGGCACGCGCGCGCCGATGGTGAGGATGGTCTCGAGCTCGGCCGGGGAGGGGCCGGGTCCGGACATCTCGCGCGGCTTGACCGAGCGGCGGGTCTTCAGGAGTTCAATGGCGTCGGGCACGGGGAATTCCTTGTGAGACTTCTGTCCCTGTCGGAGATAGGCCCGGCCGAAGACGATTGGAAGGCATTTTAGAGGGATTATGAGGACCGGGTCCTGCGCCAGTCGGAGAGTTTTGGTCCCAGCTTGGGACTATGCTAAGATGGCTTGGATGAGGATCATAGCGCTGAGCACGGTCAAGGCGCTTCTCAGCCGGAGCGGCGACGTTTCCGATGCCCGCGAGCCCTTGATGGCGTGGTTCCGGCAGGTAAAGCAGACTGACTGGGCAAGGCCCGCAGATGTCAAAAGGGACGTTCGCAGTGCCAGCATCCTCCGGGATGGCCGCGTCGTCTTTAACGTCGCCGGCAACAAATATCGCGTGGTGGTCTGGATCAACTATCCATACCGTGTGGTCTATATCCGCTTTGTCGGGACGGATCGGCAATACGACGTGATCGATGCGCAAACCGTTTAGAAGGTCGATGATGGAAATTGCGCCAATCAAATCCAACCGGGACTATCGCCGCGTTCTCAAGGAGATCGAGACGTTGATGAGCGCACGGCGCAACACGCCCGAGGGCGATCGACTCGATGTACTCGTGACGCTGGTGGAGGCGTGGGAGCGGAAGCACTATCGCCTGGACCTTCCGGACCCCGTGGAGGCGATCAAGTATCATATGGAGCAGAGTGGCTTGCAGCCGAAGGACTTGATCCCGTTTATCGGCAGCCGGAACCGGGTTCACGAAGTGCTCAACGGCCGGCGCGAATTGACGCTCAGCATGATTAGACGGCTGCATGAGGGCCTCGGCATTCCCGCCGAGTCCCTCATCAAAATCCGTCAAGACCGAGCCGCCTGAACGCCGTCAGACCGCGTCGCGCGCCCGCTTCACATCCGGCGGGGTCGCTTCGTCGACGAGGGCGGCGATGGCCTCCACCGTCGTCGTCACCTGCTGACCGTCACTGCCGAGCCGGCGGATCGAGACCGACTGCGTCTCGGCCTCTTTCTTGCCGACCACGAGCAGTGCCGGAATCTTGGCCAGCGAATGCTCGCGGACCTTGTAGTTGATCTTTTCGTTGCGCAGGTCGATCTCGGCCCGAAGTCCCGCACGCCGGACCTGCTCCAGCACCTGCTTGGCATACTCGTCGGCTTCCGACGTGATGGTGGTGACCACCACCTGCACCGGCGACAGCCAGAGCGGGAAGTTGCCGGCATAGTGCTCGATCAGGATGCCGATGAAGCGCTCCATCGAACCGCAGATCGCGCGGTGCACCATCACCGGCGGCTTCTTGCTGCTGTCGTGGTCGATGTAGAACGCACCGAACCGTTCCGGCAGGTTGAAGTCGACCTGCGTGGTGCCGCACTGCCAGTCGCGGCCGATGGCGTCGCGCAGCACATATTCGAACTTCGGCCCGTAGAAGGCGCCTTCGCCCGGATTGATCTCGGTCTTGATGTGATTGTTCTGCGACTGGATCTCGCGCAGCACCGTCGCCATCACCCGCTCGGCGTGATCCCACATCGCGTCGGTGCCGACGCGTTTCTCCGGCCGGGTCGACAGCTTCACGGTGAGATCGCCGGTGAAGCCGAAATCGGCGTAGGTCGACAGGATCAGCTCGTTGATCTTCAGGCACTCGTCGGCGAGCTGATCCTCCATGCAGAAGATGTGCGCGTCGTCCTGGGTGAAGCCGCGCACGCGCATCAATCCATGCATCGCGCCGGACGGCTCGTAGCGATGCACCACGCCGAACTCGGCGAGCCGCAGCGGCAGGTCGCGGTAGCTCTTCAGGCCATGCTTGAAGATCTGCACGTGGCCCGGGCAGTTCATCGGCTTGAGCGCGAACCAGCGCTTGTCCTCGGCCTCCTCGCCGGCCGACTGCGCCGCGAACATGTTCTCGCGGTACCAGCCCCAATGGCCGGAGGTCTCCCACAGCGACTTGTCGAGGATCTGCGGGGCGTTGACCTCGCTGTAGTCGCCGGCCAGGCGCCGGCGCATATAGGCGATCAGCTGCTGGAAGATGGTCCAGCCCTTGGCGTGCCAGAACACGACGCCCGGACCTTCCTCCTGGAAGTGGAAGAGGTCGAGCTCGCGCCCGAGCTTGCGATGGTCGCGCTTTTCCGCTTCCTCGATCTGCTTCAGATAAGCGTCGAGGTCCTCCTGCTTGGCGAAGGCCGTGCCGTAGATGCGGGTCAGCATCGGGTTGTTGCTGTCGCCGCGCCAATAGGCGCCCGCCACCTTCATCAGCTTGAAGGCGTTGCCGACCTTGCCGGTCGAGGTCATGTGCGGGCCGCGGCAGAGATCGAACCAGTCGCCCTGGTAATAGATCTTGATCGGCTCGTTGCCGGGAATGGCGTCGACCAGCTCGACCTTGAACGCCTCGCCCTTGTCGCGGAACACCTGTTTGGTCTTTTCGCGATCCCAAACCTCCTTCGTGAAAGGCTTGTCGCGCGCGATGAGCTCGCGCATCTTTTTCTCGATCGCGGCAAAGTCTTCCGGCGTGAACGGCTCGTTGCGGAAGAAATCGTAATAGAAGCCGTTCTCGATCACGGGGCCGATGGTGACCTGCGTGCCCGGCCACAGCGTCTGCACGGCTTCGGCGAGCACGTGGGCGCAGTCATGGCGGATCAGCTCGAGCGCGCGCGGATCGTCGCGGTTGATCAGCTCGATCCTGGCATCGGCTTCGATGGGATCGTCGAGGTCGGAGACCACGCCGTCGAGCGCCATCGCGACCGTGCGCTTGGCCAGCGATGGCGAAATGCCTTTGGCGAGTTCGAGGCCGGTGATGCTCTTGGCGTATTCGCGCCGGGCGCCGTCCGGGAAGGTGAGCGTGATTTTTTCCGGTGGGGTCACGGGTCTCAAATTGCTGAGGCTGTACTGGAAGCCGGATTCGGATTTGGGCTGTTCGGACTTGGATTGGTCCTTGGACTGGTCCTTGGACGGGTCCTTGGGCTGGTCGGTCATGGCATGTCTCCTGAGGCTCACTCCTGCGAACGAGCGCAGGTAAGCGGGAACGAGCGATATATCAGGCGATTCGGCCTGCGCAATCCGGCATTTCCAAGAAACCGGCGCGCAAAAGCGGGGGCGCTGCACGAACTATTCCGGGCAACGCCCTTTAACTGGACGCAGGGCGGTTCTACATGCGTTTGCATGGAAAATGCACGCGCCGGCCGTTTCGCGCCAACCGCCCTGATGCTCGGCAATCTCGTCACCGGCTGCTCGGTCTTGGCACCGGCGGGTATGCTGCCGGAATTGGCGAGCGGGCTCGACGTCAGCATCCATGCGGCCGCACTCCTGATCACCTTCGGGGCTGTTATCCTGTGCATAGGTTCGCCGCTGACGGCCTGGCTCACCAGCCGGATCGAGCGCCGGACGCTGCTCACCACGACGCTGGCGGTGCTCGCCTTTGGCAACCTCGCTTCGGCCTTTGCGCCCGACTATGCAAGCCTCCTCGTCATCCGCCTGGTGATGCTCGCGGTCGGCGCGCTCTACACGCCGCAGGCCGCCGGCACGGCGGCGTTGATCGTGCCGGTGGAGCGTCGCGGCAGCACGATTGCCTACATTTTTCTCGGCTGGTCGCTCGCTGCCGCCGTCGGCCTGCCGCTGATCACCTTCATCGCCAGCCGCTATGGCTGGCGCGCGGCCTATGGCGGGATCGGCGCGCTCGGTTGCGTCAGCTTGCTGCTGTTGCTGATGCGGCTGCCGGGGGGCTTGAAGGGGACGCCGGTGGATCTCAAGACCTGGGGCGCGGTCGGTCGCAACAGGACCATCCTGCTGCTGCTTGCGATCACGATGTTGCAGATGTCCGGGCAGTTCGTGGTGTTCACCTTCATGGGGCCGCTGCTCAACAAGCTGACCGGCGCAGGGCCCGATGCGATCGGCCTGGTGTTCGCACTCTATGGCGTCTGCGGCTTCCTCGGCGTTGTCATCGCGACCCGCATCGTCGACACCTCTGGACCCTATCGCACCTCGCTGGTCTTCACCTGCCTGCTGCTTGCTGGAATCACGGGCTGGGCGCTCGGCGCCGGCACGCTCGTGTTGATGGCGGGTGCGGTCGCGATCTGGGGCCTCGGCTTTGCCTCGACCAATTCGATGCAGCAGGTGCGGCTGGTCTCGGCCGCACCGTCGTTGGCATCGGCGACCGTCGCACTCAACACCTCCGTCCTCTATATCGGGCAGGCGGTCGGCTCTGCCGTCGGGGGACTGCTGTTCGCCCGCGAGCTCCTGCATACGCTCGGCTTCGTCGCGGTCGGTTTCGTCGTGCTGGCGCTGATCCTGGTGGTCTTGACCCGGCCCCGGCTGGCAACTGCCGCCCCGGCCTGAACGTAAGCGTGTCCGTATGCGCAAGGTGCTTGGCAAACCGCGCGCCGGGAGGCTAGAAGGCCGGTCATGGGGACCAAAGAGGGTTGACTGAAATGAGGATGATTCTGGCGGTTGCCGCGGTGCTCTATTCAGCCTCCGCGTTTGCGCAAGCCGACAAGCCACCACCGATGGTCGGGGACAAGCCGTTGGTGCAGGTCAAGCCCAAAAGCACCAAGGCGGGGACCAAGGAAGCTGCGGCCAAGCCGGCTGCGGCGCCGAAGGGCAAGCCACAATCGATCGCGGCGCGGCTCCAGGCTTGCCTCGACCTCGATGACGGCACCAAGGACCGGCTCAATTGCTACGACGCCGTGATCCCCCCGGCGCCAAAGCCGAAGCCGGCGAAGGCCAAGGGCTACGCGGATTGCCGTTTCTTTAAGGAAGAGGACGAGCGGCTGGCCTGCTTCAATGGGTTTGCCGAGAGCATTCCGAAGCTGCCAAAAACCTGAGGCCAATGGCTAAGGTCTGGAAGCCGGACGGTTAGTCGCTGATCCGGCTCAGCACGGCCCTGAAGGCAACGCCCGGCAGTTGCAGTGCGGTGCCTTCGAATTCCGCCGTGTCGCCATCCTCCCGTCCCGCGAGCGTCAGCGTGATCCGGTCGAGACCGAACAGTGCCTTGAAGCACGGGTCATCATTGTGGCGCTCGGTCGAGATCTTGACCCTGATGCTGTCGCCTTCGCCCGTGCAGGTGCCGATGAATGCGAAAGCGGAATTGCCGCCGCGCATCTTGCCCTCGGTCACATAGACGACGCCACAACCCGTCCCGTGAACCGTGTGGAAGTCGACCTTGTAGAGTCCCTGACGCACTGCCTGTCCCCGCAGAATTCCAAATTCAACTTGGCCGGCAAAGTATGATTGTTGCCAGCGGAAGCAATCCGGTCAGCCTCGGGACCGTCGGCCATCAACATCACTTTTTGATCAAGGCTCGAGAGAATTGCGGGCCGTGCAGCCAGATGCCGACGGGCGCAATATCGCTACCGGCTCGACGCGGATGGATTGGTGGAGGCTACGCGCGTGAGCGCGAGTGATGGAGTCGCCGACATCTTCACCAGGACGTCCTTGAGCGGGTCCCGCGTCCACGCTCGGGTCACATAGTCACGATGGGTGATGCCGTCCCCGGTTTCGACGAACACCACGCTGCCCGGACGCAAGGGGCCGTCCATGTCTTCGGAGACGGTGATGCCCTTCTGCCGCAGGGTGCTCATCAGCTCGCGGTCGCGCCGCGCGGTGTAGCGGGTGTAGGAGCTGACGAAGAAGCCGGAGCGGTGGCTCTCGATCCATGAGGCGAACTTGTCCATTTCGCCGTAGACGGCGTCGAGCAGCACGACGCCGCGGACACGGTCGCTCATGCCGCCGACCTCGAGGCTCCAGGCCGTCGGCAGGAAGCCGCCGCTGTAGCCGACGATCACGATCGGCATATTGGCGAAGGCGCGGGCGCTGTTGGGATCGCCGGTGAGCCGGGCCAGATGGTTCGCAGATTCGTCCAGGAAGCGCTTGAGGCCGCCGGCCTGCCAGAATTTTCCTGCGCTGGAATCGGCAGCGTCAACCGCCATCTGCGGCGCAAGCAGGATGGCGTTGGCGCCGGAATCGGTGATCTGTTGCGGCACCAGCTGGCGGTCGCGCACGTCGCGCTCGAGTGTTGCGCCATTGCCGTGGAAGAACACCACGATCACGCCGGGCTTCCGCACGTCGAAATGTTCGGGCACGTGCATCAGGACGCGGTTATCGTTGTAAGTCTCGTCCTGCCAGAACACGCGCCCGGAATAGCTGCGGTGGCCGCGGCGGTCGCCTTTGGAGATGTTGAGGAACGGCGCGTCGGAGGCGGGGTTGTTGCCGAAATAGGGGAAGGCTGACGACTTCATGCTGACGAGCGTCGTCAGGTCCTCGCGTGGCGGACGCTGGTAGGGGGCCTGCGGCGCGAGCGAAGCGACCTTGTAAGGCGCCTGCTCCGGCTGCTGCTGCACCGCGCGCTTGGGTGAGAAGTCCGACATCTGCCGTTGCAGAAAACCCTCGCTCGCGGATGGGAAGCGCTCCCTGAACTGGGGGGCCGGGAAGCGATCCTCAAACGTGTCGTTGCTTGCGACTTGCTGGTTTGTCTTCGCAACGACCTGAACGTTGGCTTGGGCGTTATTGCCTTGGGCGTTGGCCTGCGAGTTCGCCGCGAGCGCTGCCGGATTGGGCGCCTTGCCGCATTGAACCAAGGTCAGCGACAACGGCACCAAGGCTGAGATCAGAGCGACCCGAAGCGCACGACCGCGTGCGCCGGACGTGGTCCGGTCGGCGCGGATGTCAGCTCTCGGTTTCGGAACGGCCCCGACCATTCACCCATGACCCCAAGTCATGACCACAAGTCCATCGGCAATCATTAAGGCAATTGAGCCGATGGGCGTTTAGGCGACGTTAAGTGTCCGGAGAAACTTCCCCACATCCGGAACGCTCAAAAGGACCACGCAATCGTGTCGTGATTGTGGGGAAGGGAAACGTGGTGTGCCGGTGTTTGGGAGGGTTTATTGGCCCAGACCTCGCATTAATGGTGCTGCAGTACCGATTTGGCCCGCCTCATTTAACCCTTGTTAACCCTGCTTGAATTGACTGGACCGAACTGCACGATGCTTCCCACGAGGCGTGACGCCTGAGGTTGAGGACGGCGATGACGGCATCAGATGCGGGTACTGCACCCTGGACCAGCCGGCTGACCGGAAGCGGGTCGGGGGTCTCCGTTCTGGTCGCAACCGCCATCGTCGTGGCCGACATGATCGGGGTCGGCGTCTTCACCAGCCTCGGCTTCCAGGTCAAGGACATTCCCTCGGGCTTCTCGATCCTCTTGCTGTGGTCCGTCGGCGGCATCGTCGCGCTGTGCGGCGTGTTCTCCTACAGCGAGCTCGGCGCCATGTTTCCGCGCTCGAGCGGCGAATACAATTTCCTTGGCCGCGCCTATCATCCCGCCTTCGGCTTTCTCGCCGGCTGGGTGTCGGCGACGGTTGGTTTTGCAGCACCCGTCGCGCTCGCCGCGATGGCCTTCGGCGAATACGCCAAATCGGTCGTGCCCGGTGTGCCGCCGATCCCGCTTGCCATCGCCGTGGTGTGGCTGGTCTCGCTCGTGCAATTGACCGGCGTCAGGCACTCCTCGACCTTCCAATTGATCTCGACCATTCTGAAGGTCGTGCTGATCGTCGCCTTTCTGGTCGCCGGCTTCGTCGTCGGCGTGCCGCAGCCGATCGCCTTCACGCCGCAGGCGGGCGATCTCGCGCATATCGTCAGCGCGCCTTTCGCGATCGGGCTCGTATTCGTGATGTATTCGTTCTCGGGCTGGAATGCCGCAACCTACATCATCGGCGAGATGAACATGCCGCAGCGGGACCTGCCGCGTGCGCTGCTCGCGGGCACGCTGATCGTGCTCGTGCTGTACGTCGCGCTGAATGCGGTGTTTCTCCATTCGACGCCGGTCGGCGCGCTCGCGGGTCAGCTCGACGTCGCCAGCGTCGCCGGCAGCGCGATCTTCGGCAATCTCGGCGGCCGGATCGTCGGCGCGATGATCTGTTTCGGCCTGATCTCCTCGATCAGCGCGATGATGTGGATCGGCCCGCGCGTGATGATGACGATGGGGGAGGATCTTCCGGCGCTGCGCGTGTTCTCGCAGAGATCGGTGCGCGGCGCGCCGGCCTATGCCATCCTGTTTCAGCTCGCCGTCGCCAATCTGCTGCTGTTCACCCGCAGTTTCGAGGCCGTGCTCGACTTCATCCAGTTCGCGCTCTTGTTCTGCTCGTTCTTCACGGTCGCCGGCGTCATCAAGCTGCGCATCACGGATCCCGATTTGCCGCGGCCCTATCGCGCCTGGGGATACCCGTTCACGCCGCTCGTTTTCCTGCTCGTGACCGCCTTCATGATGTACTATTTGTTGACCGAGCGGCTCGTGCAATCGCTGTCGGGGATGCTCGTCATGCTCTCGGGCCTTTTGATTTATGCTGTTTTCCGCAGGCGGCCGGTCGCCGCTGGCACTTCATCACATCGCGAATAGACATGTTTCGACCCATGAGAATTGCGGCCGTCGCTTTCGCCTTGCTGGCTGCGGCCGTCTCGTCCGCACGTGCCGCCGAGGCAACCTTCGATGACACCGCGCGCTTCCTCGCGGGCATGCAGCCTTCTGCGAATTCGCCGCTGGCGCCGCTCACAAAGGACCCGGGCTGGCAACGCCACGCAAGATTCTTCGACGGCGCGTTCGCCCAGCTTGAGGAGCGCCAGCTCTCGAAGATCCGCAACTGGGCCGACGTCAATCTGGCCGCGCCCAGGCCGACCATGTTTTATTTGTTCAGCGGCCCCGATTTCCTCTACGCCAACGCCTTCTATCCCAAGGCCAGCACTTACGTGCTCGGCGCGCTGGAGCCGGTCGGTGCGGTGGCGGACCTGACGCGACTGCCGCGCGGTTCGGTCGGCGCCGCGCTCTACAATGTCGAGCGCTCGCTCGGCTCGATCCTGAGTTTTTCCTTCTTCATCACCAAGCAAATGAAGGTCGAGCTGCACACCAACCAGGTCAACGGCACCTTGCCGATCCTCTACGTCTTCCTCGTCCGCTCCGGCAAGACCATCCGCAATGTCGAGATGGTCGCACTCGACGACAAAGGCGGCGTGCATGTCGGCAACGACAATCCCGGACCGAACGCGACGCGCGGCGCCCGCATCACCTTCGCCGGCCCCGACGGCGAGGCGCGCACGCTGTATTATTTCTCGACCGATCTTTCCAATTCAGGTGCACGCGCAGCCGGCTTCCTGAAGTTCTGCGAGACGCTCGGCCCCGGCAACAGCCTGATCAAGAGTGCGTCTTATCTGCTGCACTCCGGCAATTTCACCGTGGCGCGCGACTGGTTGCTCGCCAACAGCGCGACCATCGTCCAGGACGATTCCGGCATTCCGCTTTCGAACTACAATTCGCGGCAATGGCGCTTCTTCCCGTTCGGCCGCTATCTCGGACCCATCAGCGAATTTCCCGGCCGCTACCAGGAACGTTACGCGGCGCTGTTCACGCGCGCCCAGCCGATCGATTTCGGCGTCGGCTACCGCTGGCGTACGCACGAATCGAACCTGCTGCTGGCGGTGAAGGTGCCGGGAAGCGAGACGGCGCCCGGCGCGGAGACCACCTCGTCCGCCGAGCCGTCGCCGAAACCGCCGCGTCCGAAGCGGCCACGTCCGCCCGAGCCGGTCCCGCCGCCACCCGGGCGCTTTTTCTGGTCCCGTTGATTACCAGTGCACGCTCTGGCTCGGCACGATGAACGCCGTCGTACTGGGCGGCGTGGCCGTGCTCGCCGCCAGATACCAGCCGGAGCCGACGACGAGCACCAGCAGGCCGATGATGGCGAGCATGTCGAGGGTTCTGGGATCGTGGCCTCGCGAACCACCCCGCGAATCCGGTCCAGACCTGACGTGAAAATGAGGGCTGATTTTCCAGCGCATTGTTTTTCCTCCCGTGGGAGCAGCAAATCAACGGGAGGAAAGAGTTTCGGTTCCACTCAAGGTCGCGACGCGTGAGGCGCCGCGTCGTGCTCAGGATGCGTTGACGCCGCGCCAGCGGCCGTAGCGCCAGGGCGAGTACCAGCGCGCACCCTGTGGCGCGGTGAGGGGCACGTTGTCGATGCCCGAGGTGCCGAAGGGGTTGCAACGGAGCAGGCGCGCGAGCGTCATCCAGCCGCCGGCCCACAGCCCGAACCGTTCGATCGCCTCATCGCCATAGGCGGAGCAGGTCGGCAGGTGCCGGCAATTGTAGCCAACCAGCGGCGAGAGCGTGTGGCGGTAGAGCCAGATCAGCGCGCGGCCGAATCTGCGCGGAAGCCGGAGCGCGCCCGCGACGGAATTGGAACAGTGCTCGCAGGCTGATTGCTTCATGGGCGCTTTGCCTAGATCGTGCGCGACGTTTTGCGCGGTTCCGGCGCAGGGAACTATAAGCTGTTGTTTGTACGTCATATTTTGCATGCTTTTTGGGAGCAGTGCAGCAAGTGCCTATGGACGAGCTGTATTCCCCCGGATACCATTTTTGTGACGTTCATGTGAGACTCATTGGAACGTCAGAACGGGGCTTGGCTGAGTCGGCTCGCCGTGGGGCTTGGGCTAAGGCTTGGGACTTGGGGAAGGGACCAGTTTGAAACTTCTGAAGTCGCTCAAACTTCGCGGCTGGTTGCTGGTGGGAACCGCTGCTTGTGGAGTCGTGCTGGCTGGCGCCGTCGCGACGCTCGGGTCGTCAGCCCGGGCCGGTGCTGCCCTCGAAGAGCGCAAGCTGCCGATGAAGTTCGGCTGGGTCGCCTGCGAGCCGAATTGCCGCGGCTGGGTCAGTGCGGTCGGCATCATCACCGCCGATACGCCTAGAGACTTCGAAGAGTTTTCCCGCGGACGCCAGCTCGGCGGCGCCACCGTGGTGCTCGATTCCAGTGGCGGTTCCGTCAACGACGCGATCACGCTCGGCCGGCGCTTTCGCAATCTCGGACTTTTGACCACGGTCGGTATCAGCGTTCAGAGCCGCGGCGGGCAGACGGTTCGTCCGGCGGTCGCGCCTGAGGCTTATTGCGAATCCATGTGCGTGTTCCTGCTGCTGGCGGGCAAGAAGCGCTACGTGCCGGAAGATGCCCATGTGCGGGTCCACCAGATCTGGATGGGCGATCGCGCCGACGATGCCAAGGCCGCGAGCTACAGCGCACAGGACCTGATGATCGTGGAGCGCGATATCGGCCGGCTCGCCAAATACACGTTCGACATGGGCGGTGCCGGCGATCTGCTGTCGCTCGCGCTCAGCGTCCCGCCGTGGGAAGATCTGCACGAGCTCGATGCAGGCGAGCTCAAGCTCACCAATCTCGTGACGACGAATCTCGCGGCCGACGTGCTGCCGCATGTCGACATCTCCGCGCCGGCAATGGCGGAGCTTGCACCGAAGAGCCAGGCCAGGTTCGGTGCGGAACCGGAGCAGTCTGCAAAGTCGACCAAGACGGCGGAAGCCCTGGTTCCGACGGGCGGCGTGGCCACGCCGGTTGCGGCGTCGCAGAAGTAAGCCTCGAAATCTGATCCCATTTGCGGGCCGAGCGACGAGCCCGGATCAGCCTCCGTAATCAGCCTTGCGCCGCAGCCGGCTGCTTCGCCTTCGCCTCGATCTGGCCGATTGCATCGACCACGGCATCGAAGGTCAGGAGCGTCGAGGCGTGGCGTGCCTTGTAGTCGCGGACCGGCTCGAGGAACTTGATCTCTGCCCATTTGCCTTCAGGAGGCGCGCCGTTCTCCTTCAGCATCTTGCGAACAGTTTCGCGTAACTCACGGAGTTCGCTCGCAGTCGATCCGACGATCTGACTTGCCATGATGGATGAAGAAGCCTGTCCCAGCGCGCACGCCTTCACGTCGTGGGCGAAGTCGGTGACCTTGTCACCCTCCATCTTGAGGTCGATCTTGACGGTCGAGCCGCACAGCTTGGAGTGGGCGGTAGCGGTGGCATCGGGATCCGGCAACCGTCCGAGCCGCGGAATATTCCCGGCCAGTTCGATGATCCGCTTGTTATAAATGTCGTTCAGCATGTGATGGAGTCCAGCAGGATCGGCCTTGGCGTGCGCCGTCCACGGCCTTATATAGGGTCGGAACTGGCGGAAAAACAGCCCGGCGCTGCAGCACTGGTGTGATCCAGGACCCTGTTGCCGACGTTATAATTTGCAGACCTTTTCGCCGAAACTGTTCTCTCAGGCGTCCGGCGGTCCGCCGCCCCGTCTGCCGGTGACACTCCGGCCGCAAGGCCGTCGAACGGAGTCGACATGGACGCTACCATCAAATCCATCCGCCCCAACAAGCCCTCCGATCGGCAGCCCGAGAGCCGTCCGGCGGAGCTCGATCCTTCCGAATTCCTCGCAGCCGCCGTCCGCGCCGACCAGCCGCGCCCGGCGCGCGCCGAGGCCGAGCAGGCGGTGAAGACACTGCTCGCCTATATCGGCGAGAACACCAACCGCGAGGGCTTGCTCGACACGCCGCGCCGCGTGGTCGAGGCTTTCGACGAACTCTATCAGGGCTACCACCAATGCCCGGCCGAGGTGCTCGATCGCACCTTCGGCGAGACCGCCGGCTATGATGATTTCGTCCTTGTGCGCGACATCGAGTTCACCTCGCAATGCGAGCATCACATGATGCCGTTCTACGGCAAGGCGCACATCGCCTATACGCCGGTGGAACGCGTGGTCGGCCTGTCGAAGCTTGCGCGCCTCACCGACATCTTCGCTCGCCGGCTCCAGACCCAGGAGCACATGACCGCGCAGATCGCGGCGGCGATCGACGAGATCCTCAAGCCGCGCGGCGTTGCCGTGCTGATCGAGGCCGAGCATACCTGCATGTCGGTGCGCGGCGTCGCCAAGCATGGCGCCTCCACCTTCACCAGCCGCTTCACCGGCATGTTCCGCGATAATCCGGCGGAGCAGGCTCGTTTTCTGTCCCTGGTGCGAGGCCTGCAGCGCTGACCTCGCGAACAGACCGGCGAGGGCGTTGTGTCCGCTCACTCCCATGAAACCGAGGAAGGTCTCGCCTTCCTTCCCAGGTTCGACGCGGCCGGCCTCGTGACGGTCATCGCGACGGACGTTGCCACCGGCGACGTGCTGATGGTCGCGCACATGAATGACGAGGCGCTGCGCAAGACCATCGCGACCGGCGAGGCCTGGTACTTCAGCCGCTCGCGCAATGCCTTGTGGCGAAAAGGTGAGACCTCAGGTCAGACTCAGCGCGTGGTCGAGATCCGCACCGATTGCGATCAGGATGCGGTCTGGATCCGCGTCGAGCAGATCGGCGCGGCGTGTCACACCGGCCGCCGCTCCTGCTTCTACCGCAAGGTCGAGGCCGACGACGGCGGCGCCAGGCTCGTCTTTGTCGATGCGGACAGGCTGTTCGATCCGGACGCGGTGTACAAGAAATAGTCCTTCCGTCCTGCGGAGGTGCCGGCCCGAATTAACCCCGCATTAACCATGCCTGTCCCACGGTGAGACGACAGGGCGCCGAATTGCCGGCGCCGCTCAACGCCGCACGGGCCGGGCACTTCATCATGTCGGTCGACAATTCCAGTGTCTCACAGCCGGCGGTTCTCGATCCGTCGCGGGCACGCGTCGCCGGCGCGATCAATCAGGTCTCCAACCGGACCGGCGTCAGCTTCCAATACATGCTGACCACCGCCAAGATGGAATCGGATTTCGATCCCACGGCGGGGGCGACTACGTCATCCGCACACGGGCTCTACCAGTTCATCGACCAGACCTGGCTCGGCACCGTGAAGGAAGCCGGCACCCAGCTCGGCTATGGCAACTATTCCGATGCCATCACCAGGACGTCGTCGGGCACCTACACCGTCGATGATCCCGCAATGAAGCGGTCGATCATGAAGCTGCGCGACGATCCGGAGGCCGCCTCCAGCATGGCGGCTGCGCTGACGCAGTCGAACAGCTTCAAGCTCACCGGCCTGCTCGGCCGCAGGCCGTCCGACAGCGAACTCTACATGGCGCATTTCATGGGCGTCGGCGGCGCCGCGAAACTGATCGCCAATGCCGAGGACAATCCGCAAGCGGTCGGCGCGCGGTTGTTTCCTAACGCTGCGTCCGCCAATCGCTCGATCTTCTACGCCAGGGACGGCCGCGCGCGCAGCGTTTCCGAGGTCTATTCGGTGCTGGATGCACGCTACGCCAGCGCGGCAAATTCGAAAACCACCCGCAGCGCGATGGCGATGTATGGCGGCACGCCGTCGACCACGCAGGTCGCGAGCGCCAACGGCGTACAGCCTGCCGCGCCGCTGATCGACAATGCCGCGTATCTCCAGACCTTTCCGAACACACGCGCGGTGACGCCGGTCAGCGCGACGGCGCCAATGACGGTCGCGGACAATGCACCGATCACGCCGGTGTTTCGCTCGATTTATCAGCCCGGCGACACTACTCAGCCGGTCTCGACGACCGTGCAGAAATTGTGGGGCAACAATGCCTCGCTCACCACGGTCGCACCCGCGACCACGGTCGCACCCGCGACCACGGTCGCACCAGCGACCTCGGCCGCATCGGCGACGCCCGACGTCCGGCCGCCCCAGCCTCTTGATCTCTTCAGCGATCGCAGCGGCACGTTCTCAAGCTAATTCGCGTGCCCGTGTCTCGGATACGTCGCAGCGTGAACGCTGCGCGCAGGTCCCGGCGCGTGCAACAGGCCGCCTTTGTTCCCTTAACAAAACGTCAATAAAACCAGCCAGTTATGGTGAACGCTTTGTTAAGCGTCGTGGTTTATTTTGTGTTGCAGGTGACAAGCCGTCACCGCTTCGTCTTCGTTGCGTAAGCCGGAAGCACCATGATCGTTCGGCAGTTCATCAATTGGATCAGGACGGCGCCCGCTGGCGAGCGGGCCGAGGCAACGCGGGCGCTGGCCCGGGCCTGGCTGATCTCAGACCTTTCCCATGACGACCGTATTGCCGCCGAAGGCGCGCTTCTGATGCTGCTCGACGATCCCTCGCCGCTGGTGCGGCAGGCGATGGCCGAGGCGTTTGCGCGCAGTACCGAGGCGCCGGCGTCGATCGTGCGGGCGCTGTCGGCGGACCAGCCGACCGTCGCGTTGCCCGTGCTCGAACATTCTCCGCTGCTGATCGACGCCGATCTGGTCGACATCGTCGCGACCGGCAACGACGAGGTGCAGTGCGCGGTCGCCCGCCGCATCGCGCTGCCGGTATCGGTCTGCGCCGCCATTGCCGAAGTCGGCTGCGCGGCTGCAGCGCTCGAGCTGATCGAAAATCCTCATGCCGAGCTTGCGCCGTTCTCCTGGGATCGCATCGTCGAACGTCACGGCCATCTCGCCGCGATCCGCGAGGCGATGCTGGTGCTGGAGGATCTGCCGTCCGCAACGCGCGCCGCGCTGGTGGCAAAACTCTCGGAGACGCTGGCTCAATTCGTCGTGGCCCGGAACTGGCTGACTGCCGACCGCGCCGAGCGCATCGCGACCGAGGCGCGCGACCGCTCCACCATGAACATCGCGGCGCGCTCCCGCGGCGAAGACATGGAAGGTCTTGTTCGGCACCTGCGCATCACCGGCCAGCTCACCGCGGGTCTCATTCTGCGCGCGCTGCTGTCGAGCAATCTCGACCTGTTCGATGCGGCGCTGGCTGAGCTTGCCGAGCTGCCGCAGGCGCGCGTGTCCGCGCTGCTGCACGATCGCGGCGGCAACAGCCTGCACGCGCTGCTTCGCCGCGCCGGGCTTCCCGAGGCGACGTTTGCAGCCTTCCAGGTCGCGCTCGATGCCTGCCACGAGCAGGGCTTCGTCGACAGCGACGACAATGCGGCGCGGCTGCGCCGCCGCATGGTCGAGCGCGTGCTCACCCATTGCGAGACCGATCGCGGCGCGACCGAGCCGCTGATGGTCCTGCTGCGCCGTTTCGCCACCGAATCCGCGCGCGAAGAGGCAAGGCTGTTCTGCGACGAGCTGGTGGCGGAGGAGGCGGTTGATCCGGTCTACGACGATCTGATTGCGGCGTAGTTCAAGGCCGACCCCACACTCCGTCATTGCGAGCGCAGCGAAGCAATCCAGAATCCCACCGCGGGGACAGTCTGGATGCTTCGCTGCGCTCGCAATGACGACAGGAAAGAGCTACCCGGCCGGCGCGATGCTCGGCGCCAAGATCACCTCGAGATGCTCTGGTCGATCGCGGTTGGCGTCGGCGAGATAATCGTCGGCGACCTTGCGCAGGCGCCGGCTGAGCTCGGCGGAGACGCTGATGGTGTCGAGCTTGGTGTTCTCGTGCACGATGGCGAGGATGGCGTTGATGTGGTGCGTGAACAGCTCGGCCGGCACCTTTTCGAGATCGGGCGCGTGCTCGATGACGCGGCACAGGCTCTCGGCTACGCCCGCCGCCGCCGGATAGCCGAAAGTCGCGGCATCGCCCTTGATGTCGTGCGCGGCGCGAAACAACTCGTCGCGCCTGTCCTTGGTGAAGCCGTCGTGCCGGATGGCGACGTAGGCCGCCGACAGCCGGTTGATCTCGGTCGCCATCCAGTCCTTGAACTCGCCGGCGAGGCCCGCGAGCGCCTGTTCGGCGCGGCCGACCGGATCGTCCATGTCCTTCTCTTCGACGCGGCGCAGGACCGCCCGCAGCGGGTTGGGCTGCGTGATGATTTGATGCGTGGCGAAGGCCGTGATCTCGATGTCTCTTGCGCTGTTCTTCGCCATGATATCGGCCTCGATCGTGAGAGACGTTGCGCTAGATGGAGGAGCGGGCCTTGTCGAGCAGCGAGGGCTGCTGCAGCACCTCGTGCTTTTCGCCGACGCGGCGCTCGGGGCCCATATAGGCGGAGTTGATGTTGCGGCGCCGGTCCGGGCCGAAATAGGTCTTGGTCTTGATGAAGGGGCGGGGACTGGCGACCACGTTGAGGATGCGCTGGTAGAGCCCCTTGGCCGAGATAGGCTTGGCCAGGAATTCGGTGACGCCGGCATCGCGCGCCACCGTGACGCGGCGCTTCTCGGAATGGCCGGTCAGCATGATGATCGGCGCGTAAGGATTGCCCTTGGATTCCGGCTGCCGGATCATCTGCGCCAGCTCGAGTCCGTCGAAGATCGGCATGGCCCAGTCTGTGATGACGATGTCGGGCACGTAATGGCTGTACATTTCCAGCGCCGTGGCGCCGTCCTCGGCCTCGTAGACTTCGCGCGCGCCAAAGGAATGCAGCAGCGTCCGCAGGATGCGGCGCATGTGCGGATTGTCGTCGCAGACGAGGAAACGCAGCTTGTTGAAATCGATGCGGAACATGGAGCCCGGGCCGGAGCGGTCAACTTTCGTTAACCATATCTCGCCGGGGGTTAATGAAGGGTTGCGATCGGCAGTCCGGCGAGGCGGCTCAGGAGCCGAACTGCTCGCGCAGAATGCGCTCTTCCAGGCTGTGACCGGGGTCGAACAGCATGCGCATCGAGATGGTCTTGTCGGACAGCACCTCGACGCGGCGAACATCGCGCACCTCGTCGTGGTCGGCGACCGCCGCCACGGGGCGTTTGTCGCCCTCCAGCACCTCAATCACGACATAAGCCGTGTTCGGCAGCAGCGCGCCGCGCCAGCGTCGTGGACGGAAGGCGCTGATCGGCGTTAGCGCGAGGAGCGCGGCGTTGATCGGCAGGATCGGTCCCTGGGCGGACAGATTGTAGGCGGTCGAGCCGGCCGGCGTTGCCACCATGATGCCGTCGGCGATCAGCTCGGACATGCGCTCGCGCTCGTCGATCAGGATCCGCAGGCGCGCGGCCTGGTAGGTCTGCCGGAACAGGGCGACCTCGTTGATGGCGTGATGCAGGTGGACGCGGTCGTTGGCGTCGGTCGCGCGCATCAGGAGGGGGTGGATTTCGGATTCCTGCGCTGCCTCGAGACGGGCTCGAAGATCGACGGTCGAGTACTCGTTCATCAGGAAGCCGACGGTGCCGCGGTGCATGCCGTAGATCGGCTTGCCCGTATGCATGTGCTGATGCAGCGTCTGGAGCATGAGACCGTCGCCGCCGAGTGCGACCACGATGTCGGCCTCCTTCGGATCGCAATTGCCGAATTCGCTGGTGAGCTGGCCGAAGGCGGCTTGCGCCTCGCTGCTCGGGCTGGCGACGAAGGCGATCCGGTCGTATCGCACTGGCTTGGTCATGGCTTCCGGGCAGGGCCGCTGGCTGGAGAAAGTTCCGCCGGGCTCGTCTAACGATGTCGACCTCGATTGTCGAGGATGACCGCCCTTCAAACGAGACCGGCAACTGCCCATTCCGATTTGAGGACGAAACCGGCTCGATTTGTGCCCAACCGGGCTCTTCGGGCACCACCGGAGCCATGATCCCCCAAACCGTCGCAATTCCGCGCTAGCCTTACAGTCCGCGCCGGTGGTCGTCGCCGGGCAGGGAGAACGATCATGGCCACGAATATGCCGGCGCTCCGCCGTGCGACCCTGGTGCTGGCGGTGTCGGCCTTCGCGCTCGCAGGATTTGCGCGCGCCGACGATCCGCCGCAGCCGCGCGCCGAGGCGGCGGCGCCAGCCGGACAGAAGGGCGGTCGCGGCGGCGCACAAGGCGCGTCGCAGAGTTCATCGTCATCCGCCGAGCCGCACCGTCTTCCGTCGGATTCGACCACCAAGCAGACGCTCGATCTTCCCGGCCGTACCCTCAATTTCGCCGCGACCGCTGGATCGATCCGCGTGTTCGACGGCAAGGGCGAGCCGCTGGCCGACATCGCCTATACATCCTATGAACTCGACGGCGCCGACCGTGCGACGCGCCCCGTGACCTTCCTGTTCAACGGCGGGCCCGGCGCGTCCTCGGCATGGCTCCAGTTTGGCGCGGCGGGGCCGTGGCGGCTGCCGCTCGATGGCGAAGCTCTGTCTCCGTCCGCCTCGCCCGAGGTGAAGCCGAACGCGGAGACCTGGCTCGATTTCACCGATCTCGTCTTCATCGACCCCGTCAGCACCGGCTACAGCCGGTTCGTCGCGACCGGCGATGACGCGCGCAAATCGTTCTACTCCGTCGACGGCGACGTCAATTCGATCGCGTTGGTGATCCGCCGCTGGCTCGAGAAACACGACCGGCTGACCTCGCCCAAATACGTTGCCGGCGAAAGCTATGGCGGCATTCGCGGACCGAAGGTGGTGCGCCAGTTGCAGCTCCAGCACGGCGTCGGGGTCAGGGGATTGATCCTGGTGTCGCCGCTCCTGGACTTCCGCGAGTTCACCGGCACCAGCCTCCTGCAATATGTCGCGACGCTGCCGAGCTATGTGGCGGTCGCGCGTGAGGCGAAAGGCCCGGTCAAGCGCGCCGATCTCGCCGAGGTCGAGGCTTACGCGCGCGGCGAATTCCTGGCCGACCTCGTCAAGGGCGAGGCGGACAAGGAGGCGACCAATCGTCTTGCCGATAAGGTCGCCGAGCTCACCGGCATCGACCAGGCGGTGAGCCGCCGGCTCGCCGGCCGCTTCGACGTCGGCGAATTCCGCCGCGAATTCGACCGCAAGAGCGGCAAGGTGACGGGGCGCTACGATGCCTCGGTGCGCGGCTTCGATCCCTATCCGGATTCGAGCAGCTCGCGGTTCGGTGATCCCTCCGGCGATGCGCTGCAGGCGCCGCTGACGAGTGCTGCGGTTGACCTGTTGACACACAAGCTCAATTGGCGGCCCGATGGCTCCTACGAGGTGTTGAACGGCGCCGTCGAGGGGCACTGGGATTTCGGCCGCGGCATCAACCCGCCGCAGTCGGTCTCGGAGCTGCGCCAGATCCTCGCCACGGATGCGAAGCTGAACGTGCTGGTCGCGCACGGCCTGTTCGATCTCGCCACGCCCTATTTCGGATCGAAGCGAGTGCTCGACCAGTTGCCGGCCTTCACGACACAGCGGGTCAAGTTCGTGGTCTATCCCGGCGGCCACATGTTCTATTCGCGCGACGGCTCGCGGCAGGCGCTTCGGAGCGAGGTCGAGACACTTATTCGGGAGTAGGCCGGCGCTTGCGCGGCTTGTATCGCCGCGCGATCTCGCGGGCTACGACGGCCGCAGGCTTGATATTGGCGCCAGCGATCCAGACGCCGCTGACCTTGCCGCGCTTGTCGCGGACGCGGCGCACCGGCTCGCCGTGGCTGGAGTAGCCGGCGGCCCAGGCGAGCTTGCCGGTGTCACGGCCGGTGACCTCGATCTCGGCGGCATCCACGAACGGGTTGTTGAACTGGGGATTGGCGACCAGCACGCGGTTGCCCACGGGTACCAGATCGGTCGCGCCCCAGATCGTCCACCAGCGGCCAGTCCAGTCCCGCACGCGGCGGTCGGGTGCGCCACGGGTCTGGAAGACGCGCAGGATCTGCATCGCGCCATCCATCCAGAATGGCGCCGCGCCGTCGATGGAGTTGCTGAGGATGCTGATCGCGAGCTCGCAAGCGGGGATGGAGCAGGTCCGGGAGATGTAACCTTGAAAGCCGCCGCCATGGCCGAACCAATCCCAGCCGTCGGTTTTGCCGGCGTTGACGCCGAGGCCGTAATAGGCCTCGAAGCTTTGCGGCACGCGCCAATGGTTTCGCGTCATCTCGCGTCGGCTCGCGACCGATAGCACGCTCTTCTTCGCATTGGGCGCGAGCTGCGCGTAGAAGCGGGCGGTATCGGCGGCGGTCGCGATGAAGCCGGCGGCGGAGGCCATCGCGTGCGCGGGATTGTCGCCGGGGATCACGCATCGCTCCCCGTATGGCAGCTTGCGGGTGTGGCCGCGCGCGAACGGCGCACCCTTGGGAAGCGGCGCGTCCGGCTCGGTCTCGCGCAGGCCCGCAGGTTCGATGATCTCGCGCTTCATCCAGGCGCGGTAAGGCTCCTTCGTCACGGCCTCGATCACGAGACCGATCAGCCCAAAGCCGTGATTGGAATATTTGAAGCGTGTGCCCGGCTCGATTGCGGTCGGCAGCTTTAATGCCGCGAGCAGCTCGCTCGCGTCGAGATAGGGACGGCTGTCGATAAACTGGCCGGAATCGGCGCCGTCGCGCGTCAGTCCCGCGCTGTGCGAGAGCACTTGCGCAATCGTCGTTTCCGCGACGCGCGGATGCAGGCCGGCGACATATTGACCAATGGGATCGTCGAGCCGGAGCTTGCGCTGCTCGCGCAGCTTCATGATGCCGGCCGAGGTAAAGCTCTTCGAGTGCGAGGCGATGCGGAAACGGTGGCGCGGGGTGAGCTTCTCGCCGGTGTCGAGATTGGCGAGGCCGAACGCGTGCTCGGCGACGATTTCGCCGCGCTGGGCGAATGCGATGGCGACGCCGGGCTGCTGGATTGTCGTGTGCTGGAATTCGATCCAGGAGCCGATGTAGTCGATCGCGGATCGCAGCCATTTGTCCATTGCGCACCGATTAGCGAGGAGAGGATTTGATCGAGAGGCTAGCCGAGAACGCAGAACGGGCACAACCCTGAGGTTGTGCCCGTTCGCTTCGTTCAAAGATGCGATGTTCTTAATAAACGAGGGTTGCCCCGGTCGGCTTGTCGAGCGCGGCGGCGAGCGAGCGATACTCGGAGCTGTCGGTGCCGGCGAGCGAGGCGAGCTTGTTGAGATGATACTGCGCCTGCTCGCGGTTGCCCTGCTCGAGCTGCCAGAGGCCATAATACTGCCAGGTGCGGACGTGGTTCGGATCGTCTTTCAGCGCCAGCTCGTAATAGATCTTCGACGACTGGTAATCGCCGAGCTTGCGATAGGAGTAGCCGATCAGATTGGCGACATCGGCGACGTCGTCGCGCTTGAGCGACTTCAGCTGGTCGATCGCGCCGGTGTAGTCGTGATTGTCGTAGATCGTGGTGTAGGCGGTGCGATAGGCAGCAAGGAATTTCGGATCGCTGACGGAGGAGCTCTTCTTCTTGCCCTTTTTGGTCGAGGTGTCCGACGCCGGCGGCGGCGAAGGGGAGTCGCCACCTGCGGCATAGGCGCTGGTCAGAGCCGGCCCGGCCGCCAATGTCATGGCGACAAGTCCCGGCACAAGAAGCGTTGAGAGTTTGCGCATCGAAGTTCTCCGGTATGGAACGTGGCGATCCTACACGATTGCCCAAAGACCGGAACACCCGTCAGGCAAAAACATTCCCGGCATCCTGGCCTATTCGCCCTGCAGGCGGATGACAAACTTGTCATCCAGATGAACGGGAGCCTGCTGCGGGCTTCAGATTGGGTTCAGTGCGTGCCCCCTAGGCTCCAACCTACGATCAAAGGGTTGGCGAGAGGGCGCCCGCCTCAAGATCCTTCCAAGAGGAGACCAACCATGTTGAAGACCATTTCCGCAGCCTTGCTCGCAGCTTCCGTGATCGCAGCCCCGGCCTTCGCAGCCGAGGCCGGCAAGACCACCACGACCACGCCGGTGATCAAGGCAGACCAGAGCCAGACCAAGGTGTCGACCACCGCGGCGAAACCCGACGCCGGCCTCAAGGCCAACGTCAAGGCTTCAGACGTCAAGGCTTCGGACGTCAAGGCCGACGCCAAGGTGGACGCGAAGTCGAAGGCGATGAACGCCAACGCCGCAGTCACACCGGACGCGCACAAGACCGTGCGCACGCATCGCCACCACCACAAGCATCTGTCGGCGAAGAAGTCGCTGACGACGCAGCCGGACGTGACCAAGCCGGCGACGATGGACAAGCGCAGCTAACCACTGATCCCGCGCGGCGGCGTCCTTAGCATTGCCCCAGCCGCCGCGTGAGGAATTCAGACCCGGCCCGTTCATCACGCCTTGCGCGAAAGCTCGAGGTGCTGGCGGCGGGCCGGTACGACCATGCTGAAGCCCGCGAGCAACCTCCCAGGTTTGGCGGCCGCAAACAAAACCTCGAAAACAACCCCATGCACAGTAGCGGGTCGTAGATAAATCAATGGTTTGACGGGTGGCTCATCTGCGGATTTTACGAAGTCGTTTGACTCGTCGGGCAAAACACCTGTAGACATGCATCATTGCAACCTTGGGGCTGGAACGTCTCCGAGACTGATCGAGCGGAGAGCGTAAGCGGTGCGGCGACGAGCGAAACGCGCGGTGAGCTTGGCGTTGATGCTGGCACTGCCGCTGGCGCTCACCGGATGTTTCGGCAGCGATGGTGACCGTCCAACCCTGATGGACGGGACCCAGGCCGGCGGGCCGCAGCCGTTTCCCGACAACTTCCGTGGCGACACGCTGGCCTTGATGCGCAGCTATCTGAATAACCCCGTCGGCGTGCGTGACGCCAGCATGGCCGAGCCGGTGCAGCGCGAGGTGGGCGGCCGGCAGTTCTATGTCAGCTGCCTGCACTTCACCCCACGCGAGACCGACGGCAGCTACAAGGCCATGCGGGAACGCGCCGTGATTTTCGTCAACGGCCGGGCGGACCGCGTCGTCGATCGCGCCAGCGAGCTGTGCGCGGGCGCGGTTTACGTACCCTTTCCGGAACTTGAAAAGATGACGCGGTAGCGCAAAGCCCACCTTCATCGCTTGGTGATAGGACAAAGCCCGCCGGAGCTGCCGGATCACATTTCGGGGAGCTTTGAACGGAGTGGTTTTGCGTTGCGACTAATCGTTACGGCAGGTTTTGTCCCCGACGAAAAAAAACCGTCGGCACGAGCCTGCGGGACGGAACAAAATCGCGTTGTTGCCGCTCCGTCACAGTCACGAACGATCAACGTTCCGGCATCGCCGCGAAGCAACCCAATTCACGCCACGTTGTTTCCTGAGTGTCGTAATTGAAAGAACGGGGATGATCATGAAGAGGATTTTGCTGGGTGCAGTTGCCCTGCTTGCGCTGGCCGCGCCGGCTGCCGCAGCCGACATGCAGGCGCGCACCTACACCAAGGCTCCGGCCTACACGCCGCCGCAGGTGATCTACAACTGGACCGGCTTCTACATCGGCGGCCATGTCGGCGGCGCCTTTGCCGGCGACAGCAGCTTCCAGTCGAGCGACGCGCGCTTCCTCGGCGGTGTCCAGGGCGGCTTCGATTACCAGTTCGCGCCCAATTGGGTCATGGGTGTCGAGGCCCAGTATTCCTGGCTGCCGACCAACAATGGCGGCGCCACGTTCCCGCTGGGCACGCAGGTGACCTCCAATACCGACCAGCTCGGCTCGGTGACCGGTCGCATCGGCTACACCTGGGGACCGGCGCTGCTTTACGCCAAGGGCGGTTATGCCTGGCGCAATGGCGGCCTCGGCGTCAACGTCGCCGGCGTCCCGCAGCCCTTCACCGCCACCGGCAACAGCAAGGACGGCTATACCGTTGGCGCTGGCCTCGAATACATGTTCGCGCCGAATTGGTCGGCCAAGGCCGAGTACCAGTATTACAACTTCGGCAGCACGACGATCACCTCCGGTCCGGTCGACGTTGTCGGCGTTCGCGGCCGGGAGGACGAGCATACCGTCAAGGTCGGTGTGAACTACCGCTTCGGCTGGGGCGGTCCGGCAGCCTCGCGCTACTGACGGGCCACCAGCGACCACGATCTGACAAAGGCCGGCACCCGCCGGCCTTTCGTTTGCCGGGCTCCGGTTGCCAGCCTTCAGTTGTTTGCATTGCGTCAACCATCTGGCGCGTCATTTGCAAGCAAACGTTTTGGCACCCGCTTTCTCACGCGCGTCATGGAGCTCGGGTAAAGCAAAAATAATTTTTGCAGCCTAGGGAACTCGCGCGCCGGAACGCGTTATATGACAATACCGGGCTGGTGGGACGACGGACATGCGTATCTTGGTGTCGGCAGTGCTGCTCTCGTGCTTCGTCAGTTTGCCGTGCGCTGCCCAAACAATCCTCAAATCCGAGCCTTTGATGCTGGCACCCTACGAGGTGGCCTTCGTCAAGGATGCCTCGTGCTCCTCCGGTAAGGTGCTCAAGGTCACCGGCGCGATCCGTGGGCTGCATCGCCGGAAGGCCTGTGTGGCTCTGGCGGGCGACCAGGCCTCGCTCGCGACCGCGACGCCCTGAGCTTTTCCTGAGCTCTTGTTCCCAGCTTCGATCCGTCTTTAGGAATTCAGCTCGAGCTCCATCCTCGCTTGGCGATCGGCCTCCGCCTTGTTCCGGGCCGGGTCCTCGCCCTGTGCGGCCCGGCAGGGCTTGATCTCGTAGTCGTTGTCGAGCACCCGGCGTGGCCCGGGGCGGTCGTCGTCCGCGGATACGTCCACGACGAGGCCGCTTCGCTGCGCGAGCCTCCAGACGTCGGACTCGTCAGGATAGGCCTTGCTGATCTGGGCATCGTTGCAGAACAGGGCGTAGGGCATTCTTCCCGCTCCCGGAAAGCGCATTAACGATTTTGCGGGGGAGGGGTTCCGGTCGCAGGTCGATCACGCGGCCGTGATCGGGGGGCGCCGGGTCCTGAGTCCTTAACGAGTCCTGAATCCCGAAAAAAAGAATCCCCGGGACTCATTTGGCGGAATCAGCGGATGTTTTCGGCCATGACGACGGACCTGAAAACCTCTTGCGGGCACATGCTGCTGCCCCTCACGCTGGCCCTGTTCGGCGCCTGCGCGGCCAATCTCTGGCTGGTGTGGTCCTGGCTTTAGGCCAGCGACGGGAGATCCGGCTTTACTTGTCGGCCGGTGGACGGGAGGAGGGGTCGCGGATGGCGGCGCGCAGTTTGGTCAAAGTGGCCGCGCAATATTCCTCGCGCTCGCGCTCGAACCGCTCCTGATGCTTGCGGAAATTGGCGATGCGGGCCTGCATCTCGGTGCGGACGTCGTGGCTCGCCACCCGCGGCGGCGGGAGAGGTAAGGGTTGCGGCGGAGCGGCCTGAAGTGGCTCGGTCTCGACGACGGTGTTGGCGGGCACGATCTGCACCGACGCGGCCACCGTCGCCATCGGGATCTCCGGTGGATGCAAGTCATCCCTTTTGCCGGTTACCGATTGGACGAAAGCCATTGTCTGCGCGATCAGCGCGTCGCGTTCCGTGATCCACTTCATGGTGCACCTTTGTTGGGGGTATTCCAGCAAAGCTGGCCGGCCGAATCAAGAAGGTGTTGGGTGGGGATTGCATATTTTTCCCGACCGCCCGACAGTGGGGGAATGGATGCCAAAGCAGACCATTCAGCCGAAGCCGAGGGCTTGAGGCTCGTCCGCGCGTTCCTGTCGCTGCCGCCCGACAAACGGGCGGAGGTGATCGCGTTCGTTGAGGAGTTGGCCCGCGCCAAACGCCGTCCCGAGGAGGGCGCCGACGTCTCGCCGGGGTGAGCGCTAACGCTCCCGCGGATTGAGGTTGGGCTCGAACGGGGCCCCGACCACCCGAACCGGCGTCGGAGCGGTCACGTCGATCACTGCCCGCTGGGCCTGCTGCTTTGCCGGAGCCGGTTCGAACAGCGCCATTGCTCCAGCCAAGGCGCTACAGCACAGCGTCACCGTCGCCAGCAGAAACATGTTTCGGTTTTCTTCCCTGATCCGCATGGGCCGACAACGGACGACGCTGGCGACTGGTTCCGGTGCGCACTCATCGCGCCAGCAGAAATCCCATGGCGAATGCGAACAGCACGGCCGTCATGACGACGGCCGCCGCCGCGCCGGCGGCGATCCTGGCCTTCTCTTTGATGGTGGGGCGCATCGGTGCTGCAATCTACCTCATGTTGAACTCTGATCCAATCCATGATCAGTAGCCGCGCCCGCGACAAGCGCGGCCAACATGCATTCCCGAAGGTCGACCCATGAACGAGGATGTCAGCGACGGCTGGGCCGCGTCCGCGGCCGCTTGGATCGTCGAGCAGGGCGAGGACGGCGACTATGGCCGCCGCTTCGTGCTGGACGCGCCGATGCGGGCGCGGATCGAAGGGCGAGGCTTCCGCAATGCCCTCGACGTCGGCTGCGGGGAGGGACGCTTCTGTCGGATCATGCAGCGCGCCGGCATCCGTACCACTGGCGTCGATCCGACCGAAGCGCTGCTCGCGCGTGCCATGGAGTTGGACCCGCACGGCGACTACCGGCTCGGCCGAGCCGAGACAATGGAGGTGGATGCCTCCTATGACCTCGTCGTGAGCTATCTCAGCCTGATCGACATGCCCGATCTGGCTGGAGCTATCGTGAAGATGGTGGCAGCGCTGCGGCCGGGTGGTACGCTGCTGATCGCGAACCTCACCAGCTTCAACACGGCCGGTCCGCCCGACGGCTGGACGCGTGACGCTGATGGCGCCCTGCGCTTCACCATCGATCATTACATGGACGAGCGGACGACCTGGGTGACTTGGCGCGGCATCCGAATTCAGAACTGGCATCGTCCGCTCAGCACCTACATGACGCTGCTGCTCGATCACGGACTCCAATTGCGCCTGTTCGCTGAGCCGCAGCCTACGGGCGGTGATCCCGACAGAATTGCCCGTCATCACCGGGTACCATTTTTCCACGTCATGGAGTGGCAGAAGCCGGCTTAAAGGACGAGGCCGGCGATTTCGGAGGCGCAGTTGAACTGCTAGTGTGTTCGCGACGGAATCTTGTTTTGAGGTCCGCCCGATGATCTCCAAGCGTCCACCCGTGCTCGCCCATGAGCGGTTCGCCGCCGACCGCGACAATTTCGCGGGCCTCGACCTTGCCGCGCGGTTCAAGCGGATCGAGCAGACCAATTTGTGGGGCGCGGCCAGTTCGGTGTCGGGCCTCGGCTCGGAGGATCCCGCGACCGCTGCGGTCCGCGAGATGCTTCCTGCACTGCTGCAACGGCTTGGCGCGCACTCGCTGCTCGATGCGCCCTGCGGCGATGCGGGCTGGATCGGCCGCATCAAGCTGGATCTCGACTACACCGGCATCGACATCGTGCCGTCGCTGATCGCGGCCAATCGCCAGCGCGTGGCTGGCGGCGAGTTGTCAGGCCGGTTTCTCGTTGCCGACATCACGCGCGATGCACTGCCGCGCGCGGATGTCGTTCTGTGCCGGGACTGCTTGGTGCATTTGAGTTTCGTCCATATCGTCCGCGCCGTCGCGAACTTTCGCGCCAGCGGCGCGCATTTCCTGCTGGTCACGACATTTCCCGAGTGGGACGGCAATCGCGATTGCGAGGACGGCGACTGGCGGGCGCTGAACATGGAGAAGGCGCCGTTCGACTGGCCGGCACCGCGCGCGCTGATCGACGAGCGTTGCGAGGAGGGCGGTGGCGGCTGGCGCGACAAAAGCCTCGGGCTGTGGGCGCTGGATGAACTGCCCGATCGTGTCCTCACTGCCCCTGGGATGTGACGGACGCGAGCGGAACGTCCGTTGCGTCAGTGATTGCCGTCGCGCTATACTTTTGGTTGCACGATGCCGTCTCGCATTGCGGTGACGATGCCGGAGCACGCCATGAGACCGAGTGTCGTGGTCGTCGCCTTCCTGGTCTGGTGCTGCGCGCCCACGCTGGCGCAGCAGGACGGCGTTGCGCTCTACGCAAGCCACTGCGCGCAATGTCACGATGGCGGCGATGGCCAGAGCCGTGTGCCGAGCCGCGGAGCCATGCTGGGGATGTCGTTAGATCATGTGCTGGGAACGCTGACTTCCGGCAGCATGGCGGTGATTGCGAAGGACCGCAGCGAATCGGAACGGCGCGCGATTGCTGCCTTCGTCACCGGCAAGGCCGCGGTGGGGGACCATGCAGTCGATGCGGAGGGACGCTGCACGCAGCAGCTCAACTTCTTCCCGCAGCCGCTCGATGGTCCGCGCTGGAATGGGTGGGGTGTCGACGCTGGCAACAGCCGCTTCCAGCCGGCCGACATGGCCGGCCTGACCGCGGAAGAGGTGCCGCGCCTGCGGCTGAAATGGGCTTATGCCTTTCCCGGCGCCTCGGTGTCGTTTGCGCCGCCGACGATTGTGGGCGGTCTGCTGTTCATCGGCGGTACTGACCGCAAGGTGCACGCGCTCGATGCGCGAAGCGGCTGCACGCTGTGGACGCTGCCGACAGATGCTGCGGTGCGCGCGGCGATCAGCTTCGGGCCGCTTCCCGGCACCGATCAGTTCGCGATCTTCTTCGGTGACTTGCGCGCCAATGCCTATGCGGTGAACGCACTGACTGGCGCGCTGATCTGGAAGACGAAGATCGAGGAGCATCCGGCAGCGCGCATCACCGGAGCGCCGACGCTACATTCCGGCGTGCTCTACGTCCCGGTCTCCTCGCTCGAGGAGGCCGCCGGTTCGCAGGCCAGTTACGAATGCTGTACTTTCCGCGGCAGCGTGGTCGCGCTCGAGGCCGTGACCGGCAAGCAGGTGTGGCAGGCCTACACGATTCCGGAGGTGCCGCACCCGACCGGCAAGAATGCAAGAGGCACGCAGCTGTTCGGCCCGTCCGGCGCGGCGGTGTGGTCGGCACCGACGATTGATCCGAAACGCAACGCCGTCTACGTCGCGACCAGCAATTCCTATTCGAATCCGCCGGCCGCAACCGCCGATGCGGTCCTCGCTTTCGAGCTTGCGACCGGTAAGCTGCTCTGGAAGCAGCAGGCGACCCCGAGCGACGCCTTCATTGTCGCGTGCTTCGGCGCGGACAAGACCAATTGTCCTGAAGATCACGGACCCGACCACGATTTTGGCCAGTCGCCGATTCTCGTGACCTTGCGCGATGGCAGGCGCGTTCTCGCCATCGCGCAGAAGTCCGGCGTCGTGCACGCGCTTGATCCTGATGATGGCGGCAAGATTCTGTGGCAGACGCGGATCGGGAAGGGCGGTGCGCTCGGCGGCAGCGAGTGGGGCTCGGCCGCCGATCAGGATCGCATCTATGTCGCTAACTCCGACGTGCGGTTCCTGCGCGATGGTACGCGGCGGCTCGATTCCACCCAAGGCGGAGGTCTGTTCGGCCTCGACCTCGCCAGTGGAAAAATTGCAATGGAAGTATCTCCCGTCGCCTGTGGCGATCGCCTCCAATGCAGCCCTGCGCTGTCGGCTGCCGTGAGCCTGATCCCCGGCGTCGTGTTTTCCGGCGGCGTCAGCGGCTTCCTGCGCGCCTACGCGACAGCCGACGGAAAGCTGTTGTGGGAATACGACACGGCGCGAGACTATACGACGGTGAACGGCGCGGCTGCTCATGGCGGCGCGATCGACGGCCCCGGGCCGATCATCGCTGGCGGAATGCTGTACACCAATTCCGGCTACGGACAGTGGGGCGGCGTCGCCGGCAACGCACTGCTGGCGTTCGAGGTTGCGAAGGAGTGAGGGTCCGTCCTGGATCGCCCGCGCTCCAGCCGAGCGACAGAACCCGTCAGCCAACTGAGGAGGAAGGAGTTTCGATGATCGGCGCGAGATGTCGTTGCGGCGCTCTGGCGCTGTCGCTTCCCGGACCTTCCAGCCTCGTCGTCGCCTGCCACTGCATTGACTGCCAGCGTCGAACCGGCGCGCCGTTCGGGGTCGGTGCGTTCTATACGGCGGAGGCGGTCACGATTTCGGGGACGTCGAAGGAGCACGTCCGGACAGCCGCAAGCGGCGGCAAGGTTCGCAGCTATTTTTGCCCCGAGTGCGGTTCGACGGTCTATTGGAAGGCGGACAATCTGCCTGCGATGATCGGCGTTGCCGTGGGCGCGATCGCGGTTCCGAACTACCCGGCGCCCATCCGCTCGGTTTTCGAACAGTCGAAACATGCCTGGGTGGAAATATCAGGGGCTGAGCACTTCCAGCAAAGCAGCGCACCGAAGCATTCGAAGTGAGCGTTGCGCGTCAAATTTCGCGCCAAGGCTTCGCGGCGAGACGAATGACGCCGTTCCCGTGTGGTTCCGCCGAGGGTTGGAATTTGCGGCAGTCCCTTCGCTTCGCGTGAGACAATAGCTAGCGGTCCCGGTTGGAACGAACGTGACAAAAACTCGTTTGCCGACCGGAGCTAACGATGAATAACGCGGAAATTTTCGAACCTTTCTTGAAGCGGTTGCGGGTCAGCACCGAAATTGACGAAGAGGATGAGGTCGCCATCCGCAATCTGCCAATCACGGTGAAGCGGATGGCTGGCGGTCAACCGGTCGTTTCTCTCGGAGATCGGCCTTCGGCATGCTGCCTTGTCGTTGATGGCTTTATCCTGAGATCAAAGATCGTCGGCAATGGCCACCGCCAAATCATGGCTTTTCACCAACCCGGCGACATTCCCGATCTGCAGGGTCTTTTTCTCCATGTGATGGACCATGACGTCAGCACGCTGGGCGACAGCGTTCTCGGCTTCATTCCCCATGCAGCGGTGCGCTCACTGATAAGAAAGCGGCCCAACGTGGCGCAAGCGCTTTGGCGTGATACACTGACCGACGCCGCGATCTTCCGCGAGTGGATCTGCAACGTTGGTCAGCGCGAAGCCGCAAGCCGCGTGGCGCACCTCGTGCTCGAGCTTTACACCAGATTGAAGGCGATCGGCCGAGCGGACGGCCTGTCCTTCGATTTTCCGGCCTCTCAGGCACTGCTCGCCGACGCCGTCGGCACCAGTGTGGTTCACATGAATCGCGTCGTTCAGCAGCTGCGTGCTCAGCGCGTGTTGGACCTGGAGCGCGGAAGAATATCGATCCTTGATGAAGCCAGGCTGCGTCAAATTGCAGACTTCGACGTGCTTTACCTTCATCTCAATCCGTCGCTCTGAGCCATGAAGTTCTACTTCGACATCAAGGACGACTTTTTCGCTGCGGTCGACGAGGATGGGGTCGATTTGCCCGGCCCGGAAGCCGCCGAAAGAGAGGCGATCGCCATGGCGACCTCGATTGCCAGAGACGTCGCGTCGGCGAAGGGGGCGCAGGTCCTCATTACAGTCAGGAACGAGAAGCACCCGCTGCTCGAGTTGAGTGTAACGGTCGCTCGGAAAGCTCTGACGTGATTGCGTCGGAAATCGATTCTCGCCGTCGTTAGCGTCCTGAAGACGTTCAAGAGACCTTGGCCGTCCGGGGGAGGAGTGCCCCGATCTATCAGGCCGCGGTGTCGGCTAAATCGATGGTGCCGGCTGAGGGGATTGAACCCCCGACCTTCGGTTTACAAAACCGCTGCTCTACCGCTGAGCTAAGCCGGCACGCTGGAGAAGCGGGGCAGGGCCAGCGTACGCCGGAGCCCTCCGCCCGTGCGCGCCGCAATACCAGACTTGACCGGAAAGTGCCAGAACCCGCGATCCCCGATGCAGACATGAATCAGGCGGCCCCGAGGGCCGCCTGATCTGTCGCGTTCGGTTCAAACCGCGTTACTGGCAGATGTGCGGGCGCCCGTCTTGGCCCTTGAACCAGGTGCCGGGCGTGCAGACGAAGCCGTTGCGCTGGGCGTAGGTGCGGGTGTCCCAGCCGCGGTTGTCCCAAGAATTATTCCACGAATTATCCCAACCATTGTCGTAGGCGTAGGCGTCGTTCGTGGCACGGAACGGGGCGGTTGCGATTGCGCCCGCAGTCCCGATGGCTGCGCCGGCTACGCCAGCGGCCGCTCCGACCGCGCCAGCGGCGACGTCGGTCGGCCAGAAGCCGGTGCGGCTCCTGTTCCAGTCGTTATTCCAATCGCCGTTGTTGGTGTGGCGGTAGGACACGCGACGATGCCGATAGCCGCTGTCGGTGTACGGATTTCCCGGTCCGACGTTCTGGCAGTTGGCGTTGGGGAATTGCGCGGCGCAACGGCCGGGGTTGGTGATCGCGGTCTGCGCCATGGCAGAGCCTGCCACCAGGGTCGCCGCAATCGCCGTGGCTCCGAGAAGTTTGACGTTCATGATTGTTCGGCTCCCGTTTTGTTGACGGGGGCTAAACGCCGAAGACGCCGGACGTTCCGCTGAAACCGGTGGATTTTCGTCGGCGATGGTCAAACGGAAGTGAGCACGGGCCATGGTTCCCACTGCAGGGTCCGGTGGCGTTAATGCTTCGCTAGTTCGCTTTGGCGCATTTGAGCGGCGCGCAATCCTTACACATTAGGCTTACCGGCAATTGGTGAGAGGCCCTTAACCCTCTCTGCGCCGCCATCGGGTAGGTTGTCGCCGGATAAATGGGATCCCCTCATGCGCGCATCTGCGCTCGCCGCCTTTCTGATCGGACTGCCCGCGACGGCGTTTGCCGGCGGCGGCTTCGATATCGTCGTCCCCGGCCGTCCGGGCGTGCCTATCATCATCAACAACATCGACGCGTCCTATGCCGTGGTCGAGGGGACCTGGGGCCTGGGGAAGAACGTCCAGGTGCAGCCCACGATCTATGGCGGCCGCTATGTCGCCGAGCGCCAGCCCACCGACGTCGGCCATTACTACCCGACGCTGGGCCTGCGGCCCGGCTATGGCCGGCTCGAGGTCGAGCCGCCCGCGAACCGCAAATTGCCCAAGCCCGCCGAGGGCTATTACCAAAGCTGGGGCGCGCAATCGGCGCCGCTGCCGGCGCAGATGGACGTGCCCGTCAATCCGCCGCCGGTGATCCTCGCGCCTGAGATCAACGACTATCCGCCGCGTCCTCGGCCGCGGCCGCGTGCAGAGACACCCGGCAGGCCGCCGGGTTAAGAAACGACAAAATCCAAAAACGGAAATCAACAGGAGAGAGTAATGCGTCAGATGATTTCGGGACTGGTCGCGGCGGCTGCCGCGATGTTCGTCGCTACCGCGCCCGCCGCGGCCTGCGGCTTCAATCCGTGCCAGCCGGTCGCGCCGGTCTATTCCGGCTGCAACACCGGCTGCGGCGGTTATGGGGCCGGCTACGGCTACGGTTATGGCGCCTATGAGCGTCTCGCCGAGCCCACCACGCAATATTATCACGTCAATCAGGGCCCGACGTACACCGGCCCGGGCGCCTTCGCGCCGTATCCGACCTATCGTGAAGACGCGGTGGTTGCGCCCGCCAATTACGGCTACGGCCGTGGCTATGGTTACGGTAACGGCTATGGCTATCGCGCCGCCGCCGTCGAAGCCCCGGCCGCCTATCCCTACCGCCGCCCGTATTACCGTCCGTATCGCTACGGCTACGGCCCACGCGCCGGCTATCTGCCGCGCACGCATTACGGCTACGGTCCGCGCTACGGCTACGCTCCGCGCCACGCGCCGTACTATGGCGGCCACCGCGTGCTGCGCCGCTATTACTGATCGCTTGATCGGTTGAGCCAACGAAACGCCCGTCCGCGATGCGGACGGGCGTTTTCTTTTGTGTTGTTACCGCTTCATCAGCCCGAGACGGCTCGCGCCGACATAGAGCGAGAGCACGGCGGCATTCGAGACGTTGAGGCTCTTGATCTCGCCGGGCATGTCGAGCCGCGCCACGACGCTGCAGGTCTCGCGCGTCAATTGCCGCAGGCCCTTGCCTTCCGCGCCCAGCACCAGCGCGAGCGGCTCGCGCAGCGTGACGTCCGAGAGATCCGCGCTGCCTTCACTGTCCAGCCCGACAGTCTGGAAGCCGAGCTCGTTCAGCGTGGTCAGTGCGCGGGCGAGGTTTTGCACCGTCACCATCGGGACGAGCTCCAGCGCGCCGGAGGCGGCCTTGGCCAGCACGCCGGTCGCTTCCGGACTGTGGCGCGCCGTGGTGACGATCGCCTTCACCGCAAACGCCGCCGCCGAGCGCAGGATCGCGCCGACATTGTGCGGATCGGTGATCTGGTCGAGCACCAGCACGATGCCGTCCTGCTCCAGATCCTCGATGTCTGGCGAGGGCAGGGGATCGGCCTCGGCGAGCAGGCCCTGGTGCACGGCGTCGGGCGACAGCAGCCGGTCGATCTCCTGGGGCCGGACGATCTCGGGCGTGACCGGGATCGCGATGTCCTCGTCCGCCAGACGCCTTGCGGCGTTCTCGGTCAGCGTCAGCTTGCGGATCTGCCGCTGGGGGTTGGCGAGCGCCATGGTGACGGTGTGCCAGCCGTAGAGGATGACAGGCCCGTCGGTGTCCGAATCGCGATCGCGCCGGACCGGGCGCCCGGCCGATTTTCCGGGCCTGTTGAAGGGCTTAGACCCACCGCGGGGGCCCCTCGGGTTGAATTTTCGATCCTTCATGGGCTCGCTTGTGTCACGGGTCCCGGAATATGGCAATTTGGGTGGTGTCGGGGGCGATTTTAGCTGTTCGCCTCGGTTGACTTTACCCCACCGCTTCGCCGATAACCGCGCCCGGTCGCGCCCCCATCCGGGCTGTCGCGGCCTTCACGTTCCATGGCCGTCTTCGGTCGCCGGCAAGGTCCGGCCCGATTGTGCTGCCGTCGAGCGGGGGAGTGTCCCGAGTGGCAAAGGGAGCTGACTGTAAATCAGCCGCCTTATGGCTTCGCAGGTTCGAGTCCTGCCTCCCCCACCAGCCTTCGCTCGCTTCGCGAGCTACGGCTCGGCAAGCCGGCACCGATGGTCATGGCGCGAAGTGAGCGAAGGCTGTTGCGCCGTAGCCCGGAGGGCGCAGGCGGACTGGCTCAGAGCGCAAGTCACCCCATCATCTCCCGCACCATCGGCACCACCTTCCGCCCGTAGAGCTCGATGCTCTTCATCAGCTTCCCATGCGGCAGCGGGCCCGCCGAATACTTCAGTTGAAAGCGCGAAATGCCGAGCGCCTTTGCGGTCCTGGCGATCTTGCGCGCGACTGTCTCCGGCGAGCCGACATAGAGCGAGCCGTGCTCGGCCTCGTTCACGAATTCGTCGCGGCCCATCGGCGGCCAGCCGCGTTCCTTGCCGATGCGGTCGCGCATCGCCTTGTAGTCGGGCCACAGTTCCTCGCGCGCCTGTTCGTCGGCCTCGGCGACATAGCCGGGCGAGTGCACGCCGATCGGCTGTGCCGGGCGGCCGAACTCCCTGAAGGCTCGGTGATAGAGATCGACGAAGGGCGCGAAGCGCGCGGGATCGCCGCCGATGATCGCGAGCATCAAGGGCAGGTCGTAATGCGCCGCGCGCACCACCGATTGCGGACTGCCGCCTACGCCGATCCAGGTCTTGAGCGTGCCGTTCTCGACCGGGGGATAGACCAGCTGCCCCTTCAGTGGCGGACGCAGCTTGCCTTCCCAAGTCACCGGCTTCTGCGACAGCAGCGCTGCGAACAAATCGAGCTTCTCCTCGAACAGCGCTTCGTAAGCCCGCAGGTCGAAACCGAACAGTGGAAAGGACTCCGTGAACGAGCCGCGGCCGAGGATCACCTCGGCGCGCCCGTTCGAGAGCGCGTCCAGCGTGGCAAAGCGCTGGAAGACGCGGATCGGATCGTCCGAGCTCAGCACCGTCACGGCCGAGCCGAGATGGATGCGCCTGGTCCGCGACGCAATGGCGGCCAGCACGGTCTCAGGGGAGGAGATCGCGAAGTCGGCGCGGTGATGCTCGCCGAGGCCGATGAAATCGAGGCCGAGGTCGTCGGCCAGCACCGCCTCGTCGACGACGTTGCGGATCACCTGTGCGTGCGGAAGCATCGCGCCGGAGGCGTCCCTGGTGACGTCGCCAAAGGTGTCCAGTCCGAATTCGAGCGGTGCGGTCATTGCTGAGGTCTCTGCGGGAGGATCGATCGCATTTAAGGGACCGCAGCCGCGCGACAAGGTGGCTTTCGGAAATGCTCGGTTTCCGTTTGTCGGCCTACCGCCACATCCCGCGCATCCGCGCGCCGATGTCGACCTTTGGCCCTTGCGCGGCAGTGCGCGCTGAGCTTGCGCCGGCCTTTGGCCAGGCTGTGCGCTCGAACAGATAGACGAGCGGCTCCGGGATGAAGCGGGTGCGCGAGGCGTAGACGTGGCGGTCGCCCTTGGCGGCCTGGCCGTGGACGAAGAAGCGCTGCGGCACCACGAGGTGCAGATCGTCCTTGGCGCGCGTCATCGCGACATAGAGCAGGCGGCGTTCCTCCTCGAGCTCGGCGCTGGTGCCGGCGCCGAGATCCGACGGCATGCAGCCGTCGACGACGTTGAGCACGAATACCGATTTCCACTCCTGGCCCTTGGCGGAGTGGATGGTGGAGAGGATCAGATAGTCCTCGTCGCGCAAGGGTGGTCCGGATTTGTCGCTGGTCGCATCCGGCGGATCGAGCGTGAGCTCGGTCAGGAATTTCTCGCGCGAGGCATAGCCGCTCGCGATCTGCTCGAGCTGCATCAGATCGGCGCGGCGCGTCTCGGAATCCTCGTGGAGTCGATCGAGATGCGGTTCGTACCAGAGCCGCACGCGTTCGAGATCGGCCGGCCATTCCGAATAGCGCAAGTTTTCGATGGTGCGGACGAAGTCGGTCCAGTCCGCGCCGGTGCGCGGCGGCACCGGGAGCTGGCCGAGCGCGGCGAGCGGATCGGAGCTCTCCGCCATCTGGTCGAGCACACGCTGTGCCGTCGCAGGTCCGATGCCCGGCAGCAGATGCAGGATGCGAAAGCCGGCGACGCGGTCGCGCGGATTCTCGGTGAAGCGCAGCAGCGCCAGCACGTCCTTGACGTGCGCGGCATCGAGGAATTTCAGCCCGCCGAATTTCACGAACGGGATGTTGCGGCGGGTCAGCTCGATCTCCAACGGGCCCGAATGCGAGGACGTCCGGAACAGCACCGCCTGGTGCTTCAAGAGCGCGCCTTGCTCGCGATTGGCCAGCACCTCCTCGACGATGTAGCGGGCCTGGTCGGCCTCGTCGTGCACGGTGACGAGCTGTGGTTTTTGCGTGCCGGCGCGGTCGGTCCAGAGGTTTTTTGTGAAGCGCTCGCGCGCCAGGCCGATGACGCCGTTGGCCGCCGCCAGCACGGGTTGCGTCGAGCGGTAGTTGCGGTCGAGCGTGATCATCTCGGCGCGCGGCGAGAAGCTCTGCGGAAAATCGAGGATATTGCGGACAGTGGCGGCGCGGAACGAATAGATCGACTGCGCGTCGTCGCCGACGACGGTGAGGCCGCGACCGTCCGGCTTCAGCGCCAGCAGGATCGAGGATTGCAGGCGGTTGGTGTCCTGATATTCGTCGACCAGCACGTGATCGAAGCGGCCGCCGATTTCTTCCGCGATCAGCGCATCGCTCATCATCTGCGACCAGTAGAGCAGGAGGTCGTCGTAATCGAGCACGTGCTGGGCCTGCTTGGCCTCGACATAGGCTGCGAACAGGCTCTTCAGCTCGGCCGCCCAGCCTGCGCACCAGGGGTAATGCGCCCCCAACACCTTCTCGATCTCCATCTCGGCATTGACGCAGCGCGAGTAGATCGACAGGCATGTGCCCTTGGCGGGAAAGCGGCTCTCCGTCTTCGACAATCCGCGCTCGTGCCGGACCAGGTTCATCAGGTCGGCGGAATCCTCGCGGTCGTGGATGGTGAAGGCAGGATCGACGCCGATCCGCTCGGCATATTCGCGCAGCAACCGTGCGCCGATGCCGTGGAACGTGCCGGCCCAGCTGAGCGCGTCGCGCATGATCGCGGCGTTGTTCTCGCCAAGCACTTTTCGGGCGATGCGCTCGACCCGGCCGGCCATCTCGGCCGCTGCGCGGCGCGAAAACGTCATCAGGAGGATGCGGCGCGGATCGCTCCCCGCGACGATCAAATGCGCGACGCGATGGGCCAGCGTATTGGTCTTGCCGGAGCCCGCACCGGCGATGACGAGCAGGGGCGCGCCCACGGTCGCACCATCGGCCACGCCATGCTCCACGGCGCGGCGTTGCTCCGCATTGAGCGTGTCCAGATATGTCGCCACGAATCGCCCCGGTGAAACAGCCAGAGTCGGCGATCCCGTTGCGAATCGCAATGCGTCTGGACGGGACCGATGTTAAGACCCAGGGACAAGACGGCCCAAGGTTCCATTCCCAAAAAAGCGCCCCCCGGCATGACCGAGCTCAAATCCGACCAGTTCGAGATCTGATCCAGCGCTTCTATGTCGGGCCGACCGGGCCGAACAATTAGGCCTGCCGCTCATTCGCCGGAGGGCGTCGCGCCAAACCCGTCGGCCGGCACGTAAAGCTTGACCGGGCGGATTTCGTAGACCGCTGACGGATTGACCTGGCGCAGGGTCCGCGCGGCCGCGATCGCCTCCTCGTCCGTGTCGTATTCGACGAGGTGGAAGCCCAGGAGCTGCTCCTTGGTCTCGGCAAACGGGCCGTCCAGCACGACGCCCGCGCCGGGGCCACGCAAGGTGCGGGCCTTTCGGGTCTCGTCCAGGCGGGCGGCCGGGCCGAAATGCCCGCTTGCCCGGAGGGGCGCCTGAACCTCGATGACTTTGGCCACGACCGCGGCGTCCTTCTCGGGCGTCCAGGACAAGATCTCGTCTTCCACGTGATAGGCCAGGATGGCGTAAAGCATTCGTCACCTCGTTGATTCTCGCTGCGCGCGTCCGAAGGACGTATCACCACCGTCGCAGCCGACAACGGGGTCGGGGAAAATATTGCGTCGCCGGGTGGGGCGACGAAACCTTCCCGAAACCCGATTGCGGCCGAAAGGTGTGAACGCCGCCCGAAATCGACGCGACTGATTGCCACCAAGAACACTTCGGAGGCGGCCATGTCGACCATCAAGATCATCTGCAAGATCATCTGCGACGCGCGTCGGGCGGGAAAGTCGGATGGTGCGGATCTGCACGACCAGAGCGGCCACCATCGCTATTACGGCAGCTCGGCCGAGAGCGGCGGCGAGCGCATCGTCGAGAGCCGGCGCGGCAAGCGGCCGCGTGCAATGAGCGTTTGCGGCTTCTAAGCCCGACGCTTGCAAAACAGCCTGCGACAATGAGCGTCGTGCAGATATCGATCGCCGCGATACCGTTCCTGCTCTCGCTCGCGAGCAGGTCCGGCAAGGCGATCGCGCCATGCCTGCTTGCGGGCATCTTCACCGTGCTTCTCGGCAGCGAGCCGCCGCGGGCGGCCATGGCCTGGTGCGTCGGGCTGTTGATCGCGGCGGTTGCGGTGCGGGAGCGGACTCGCGCGAACTGACCGCGTGTCACATCCCGCTCAGCACCTGCTTGATCAGCGTTTCCCGCAACCGGGCAAGTTCGCCGCTCGCCTCCATCTGCTCGATCATCCTTCCGACCTTCGGCACGAGATCGCGATGCCGCTCATGCAGATGGTGGTAGATGCTGATGCGCTCGAGGGGCGGTGAGAGCGGGTGGATCCTGGCCTGGAGATTGAGTTTCCTCACCGCAGCCAACCCGCTGAAGAGGTCGGCGACCATCACGTCGAAGCGGTCGGCATCGAGCATCTTGACCATGTTGTCGAGGCTTGTGGTCGCCGTGACCCGGGTCATGCCGCGCGTACCGGCTTCCGAAGAGCCGACGCCGCGTACGATGCCGATGCTGTAGTCCCTGATTGAATTCCAGCCGGCGACGTCGAACTGCAGTTTCGTGGTGAAGACAGCGGGCTCGATGTAATTGATCGCGGGTGTCACCTGGATCAGCGTCGGGTAGTCGCGAGACAACGTTCCGATCCGCTGGACCTCGCCGTCGACCTGGCCGGTGCTCGATAGCGCGAGCGCGCGCTTGCCGGGGACATCCTCGAATTCGAGCTTGATGTTCAGCCGGGCATAGACCGCGCGGAGCATCTCGCCGCCGACATATTGATCGGGGATATCGGCGATGCGTGCCAGCCGGATGACCTCTTGCGCCTGCGACGGGCCTGCCGCGAGCAGCAACAGGCAGACCACGACTATCCGCCTCATGAGGCATCTCCCTGGCCATGCCTTCGGCGTGCCCTGCTACCATCCGATGCCGCGCGATTTACCGCAGATGGCAGCTGCACCGGTCCGCAACGTTTGCAGCGCGTTCCCGTTGTGCGGGCGGCTCCGGACTTTCACCGATGTCATTCTAGCACGCGAGGTGGTAGTTTGCCGGGGAATCCTGCTGCTGGGCGCAAGATATGACCCCGTCGAACTCAGGCCGCCCAAGGGCCGACAGGATCAAGGGCCGACAGGATCGCCACGCGTATCGCCTCTGAGGCAGCGCCTCACCGTACACTTTGCTCGCGGCTGCGACCGGTAGGCTGAGCAGGCGCCGCCATTTTCGGGGACGTGGTGCATGGGCAACGCAGGTGACGATGATATCAAGCGCGCCCGCGCCATTACGCCGGTGGCTGCGAAGCAGGATTTGACCAGCATTGGTGCAGCGCTCGCGCCTCCGATGTTCGGGGCGCTCCTGGCGCGGATCTTCAACTGGTCGCGCAGCGGCGTCGGGCCCCGGCTGCTTGCCGCCGTGCTGCTGTTCTCATCGGTCGTGACGCTGACCCTGACCGCGCTCCAGCTCTATCTGGATTACAATCGCGAGGTCGGACTGATCGAGACGCGGCTGGACGAGATCGGCAGCAGCACCGCGGGCAGCCTCGGAGAGAGCCTATGGAATCTCGACCAGAACCAGCTCAAGCTCCAGCTCGACGGCATTTTGCGGCTGCCTGACGTCCGCGCGGCGGAGGTCCGCGAGATCGCCGATCGGCCCGATCCGATCCGTGTCGAAGTCGGCGAGCGAAACACCCGTTCGATCATGACCCGGGAATTTCCGCTGACCACCATGGTGCAGGGGACCTCGCGCACCATCGGCACGCTCCGGGTCGAGGCGACGCTGACCGACGTCTATCAGCACTTGCTGAACAGGGCCCTCGTCATCCTGGCGAGCCAGGCGGCAAAGACGTTCCTCGTCTCGTTGTTCATCATCTACATGTTTCATCTGCTGGTGACGCGGCATCTCGGCTCCATCGCCGAGTACGTCGGCAAATATAGCCTCGGACGGCCGCCGCCGCCGCTGCGCCTGGAGCGCCGGCCGCCTGACGAGGCCGACGAGCTGGACAAGGTGGTCGTTGCTTTCAACGCGATGTGCGCCAACCTCGAACACGCCTATGGCGAGTTGCGCGAGGCCAATGGGAATCTCGAGCGTGACCTGAAGATCCGGCGGCACGCCGAGGAGAACGCCCGCGCGAGCGAGCAGCGCTTCCGTGATTATGCCGAGACCGCATCCGACTGGTTCTGGGAGACCGGCCCGGATCACGTGTTCACCTACATTTCAGATCGGGCCGATGCTTTCGGCATGGACCCGAGGGCGCTGATCGGGAGACGCCGTTCAGATGCCGCCTTCGACCGCGATGCCGAGCCGCAGAAATGGCGCGGTCACCTGGCGACGCTGGATCGCCACGAGCCGTTCCGGAAGTTCGAGTATCGCGGCCGCGATGCGGCTGGCCGCGCGCGTCATTTCAGCGTCAACGGCCAGCCGGTGTTCGGCGCCGACGGACGCTTCATGGGGTATCGTGGTTCGGCCACCGATCTGACCGAGCAGCACGAGACGGAGGAGCGGCTTCGCCAGTCGCAGAAGATGGATGCGATCGGCCAGCTCACCGGTGGCGTCGCGCATGACTTCAACAACGTGCTCACTGTCATCACCGGCACTATCGAGATCATCCGGGAGGGGCTGGCGGACAAGCCCGACCTCGCCGCGATCGCGCAGCTGATCGACGATGCGGCGACGCGAGGCGCGGAGATCACCTCGCAACTCTTGACCTTTGCGCGTCGCCAGCCGCTGGAGCCGCGCGAGATCGACGTCAACGGCCTCGTGCTCGAGACGGCGAAGCTGTTGAAGCCGATCCTGGGCGGAAACATCGAAATCGTGACCCGCCTCGCGGACAACGCCTGGCCGGCGATGGCCGATCCGTCGCAGCTGTCGTCGGCGATCATCAATCTCGCCGTCAACGCGCGCGATGCGATGCCTCGCGGCGGCACGCTGACGCTCGAGACCGCAAACCGCGAATTCGACGGCGCGGATGGTGCTGGTGACGGCGACGCCGCGCGCGGCGCCTTCATCATGGTCGCGGTGGCCGACACCGGCCATGGCATCCCCGCCGACATCCGCGACCGCGTGTTCGAGCCGTTCTTCACCACCAAAGGGGTCGGTCGCGGCACCGGGCTCGGCCTCAGCATGGTCTACGGCTTCGCCAAGCAGAGCGGCGGCAGCGTTGCGATCGAGAGTGAGGAAGGCCACGGCACCGTGATTCGGTTGTTTCTGCCGCGATCAGCTGGCGGAGCGCAGGCGAGGACCGGGGCGCTGCAGGCGCCCGCGGCGGCACGCGGGCACGAGACGATTCTCGTCGTCGAGGACGATCCGCTGGTGCAGGGCTATGTCATCGCCCAGCTCGGCAGCCTCGGCTATCGCACCCTCGCAGCCGGCGACGGCGCAACCGCGCTTGCGCTGGTGCAGCAGGGCGCCCAATTCGATCTGCTGTTCACCGACATCATCATGCCCGGCGGCATGAACGGACAGGAGCTGGCCGAGGCCGTGCGGCGCCTCCGCCCGGGGATGAGGGTGCTCTATACGTCGGGCTATACCGACCACGCCCTCGACCACGAGGGTCATCTCGGTTCCGGCGTTGCGTTGCTGAGGAAGCCGTACCGGAAGGCGGACCTGTCACTGAGGGTCCGCGAGGTGCTCGCCGACGAAACGCCCCCTGAGCAGCAGGCGTGATACCAACGAAAAAGGCGCGGCGGGGAGGCCCCGTCGCGCCCGATTTCTTGCTCGCTGGTCCAGGGCTGAGAGCGCCCCGATGCCAAGCCTTTATTCAAAGCTTAGCGGGCGATCCCAGCGAGGTGACAGCGCTTGGTAAAAGACACTGGATCACCTCCTTTCGTTGGTTGCGGAAGACATCAATATAGGCGGCAATTCCGGTGTTGTTAAGGGGAGGCGGGGCGGGAGGAACCAGCGGCTGTTCGTAAGGTCGGGAAGGCGCTGGAAAGCCGTCTCTTGGGCAGTTGATCCTGTCTCGGGCCGTTGATCCTGGGCAGTTGAGACCGCCGCCCGGCCGTGTTAGGGAGCCCCTGTCGCGGGTGTAGCTCAATGGTAGAGCAGCAGCCTTCCAAGCTGAATACGAGGGTTCGATTCCCTTCACCCGCTCCAATGCTTTCAATGTCCGGCCCGAAGACATGGGTGCTGTGGCTTGAAAACGGCTGTGAGCACGGTGAGGCCGAGATGCATTGGCTAAATGCTCAGCGCGAGGTCCTTGCAGCTGCGCTCGGAGGTGTGGCTCGTGTGTCGAATACCGCGAGCGGTGAGTTGAAGGCCAAGGCGAGCGCTCCCCGGAAAAAGCGGCGAGCTGCCTGGCCCAACGCCTCTTGGCCGTAGCGTCCGGCGCCGAGCGAAGGCAACCACGAGCTCAATTGGTTCGGTCGCTGGACCTGGCCTTCCTGGGTGAAGCTACACCTCGCTCCCGGTGGGACTTCGCAGGACCTTCAGGCTCGATCCCGTTCTGTTGGTCGAACTTCCTGATCCATGACTGAACGTAGCCCGGATCGTCCGGACAAAGCTGCTCAAGTAAACGAAGGTTCTGCGCTCAGAATTCCACTAGGGTTTTCGGCAATTGTGCCTCCTCAAAACCCTGCCCATATCTAGGCTGCTGCATCGGGAAAAAGTGGTCAAGCCAAAAGGGCGCTTGAAAAGTTCGGTGCGTTGATGCAGCGCCGACAGCGAAAACCCGGCCCGGGGGAAGCGGGGCTTTCTGAAAGGGGTGAAGCTTAGGGACGCTTCGACTGTATGACGCGCGATCGGCGAAAAGGCTCAAAGCTAAAAAGCGAACCACGCCAATACTGCAATGATCGGGATGATTACCACGCCCACAAGCACCAAGGGTGCAGGTTCATTGCCCGTCCTGTCGCTCATGCTGATCTCCTCAAAAAGTGCCGGGTTAGCGGCGTTGCCAAGGGGCTCTTAAGGGCTCAACGTCACGTTTTCGGACTTGGCTGCGGCGCAGGTGTGGCTTGCGGAGAAGGTGTCGGATTGCTCGGCTGCTGAGGCGCTGCGGCCTCGCCGCCTGCGTGAGGAACGCACGTACCGATGTTGCTGAGCAGCCGTTTGGCCTGGAGGTCGCGCACCTTTGAGTATTCGCGTCGTCGTTCGATATTGGCCGCGGCCCATCGGTCCCAGGCCTCGAAAGCGTCCGTATAGTGCTTTCGCATCTGCTCCTCGGCGGCAAGGCAATCGGCAAACTTGTCGAAAACCAGGTCGGTATTGACCGGGGTCATGCCTCCTACCAGGACAACGAGCATCCATTTCATCGTGCCGATCGCCTTTCGCGCCGGGCGAATTCTCCGCTAACGCGAAGAATTCCGTTCGCGGTGGTTAGATGGCCCTGCGGCTGCGACCGGCCACAAAACCGTAGACGAGAAGCACGATGATGGCGCCTACCACTGCCCCCACCAGCCCCGCGCCTTCTCCGGGCCGATACCAGCCCAGAGATTGGCCAAGATAAGTCGCAACGAACGCACCCACTATCCCCAGGATCGTGGTGAGGATGAAACCCGAGGGCTCGTTGTCGCCGGGCATGATGAACTTCGCGATGACGCCTGCGATGAAACCGATGATGATCGTCCAGATAATGCTCATGTCTCTCCCTCGAGGCTTGCGATAGTGTTATCCCGCCGATTGCGCCGGGAGACGTCCGTCAGGCGTGTATTTGTCCACGGCCGTCGGAAGTTCGCGAGACAAGCGGTTGAGGATCTCCTGCTGCGACAGGCCGGTCTGCTGCTCCAGCTTTTGAAGAACGTCCGGACCGATAGCCTGCTGGAGTTCGGGCGGGGTGACTTCGCGGTTTGGCCCCTGATTGATCCAGGATTGAGCCGCATCGCCTTGTCCGTTCTGCTTGAAGTGCTCGAGCAACTCGCCGATCCCGCCATTCAGCAGCGAACCCACGCCACCGCCTCCCACAAGGCCGCCAAGATTGCCGAGCATGCCGCTCAGGGAATCCTTGGCACCCGCCGGCTGACCGGAGGTCGCATTGCGAAACATGTCGGCGAGCTTGTCCCGATTTTGATAACCGGCGATCGCGAGCATACCCAAGAGGGCGGTCATCGATGGCATTCCGCGACTCATTTCCGGCTCCTGAGTTCGATGATGGCAATCGTGCGCAAGAAATCGCGGCCCCGCCTTGTGCTGGCCGCCGCATCATTCATCGCCCACAACATACGTGGGCCTGGGAAGTTCCACGTTTCCCCAGGACCACGTTTCCCCAGAACGGTCAGTCATTGCCAGTCCCGAACAAGTGATGCATCTCGCTTGACCGACTTCGCACGTTGATTTGCTGAGGCAAGCTCGGCTCGCACCCATCGTTCCTGTCGAGGCGGCAGCTTTGTGCAGGCTCTTTATTCCCTGTGATCGTCGATCTCGGGGGCGACCTGTCCGTAGTTCAGCAGGGCGACGAGGGTCGTTCCGCCCACAATATTGCCGAGGAGCGTCGGTACGAAGAAATCCGAGGCATATTGTGAGAGCGACGCCCGGCCGCTCTGCACCAGGAAGGCGCACTCGACCGAGCCCGCGATGATGTGCGCGAACTGGCCGAGCGCGACCACATAGGTCATCACGATAATGATGTGCGCGCGCGATCCCTTCGTGGCCGGAAGAAGCCACGCCATCAAGGCGATCAGCCAGCCGGCAAAGATCGCCCGGACGAGGGTTGTCGCGAACGTGCCCTCGATGGTGTGGCGGCTGAGATCGACGAAGGCGTCCACGATGCGCGGTTCGAAGATGCTGGTGTGAGCGAGCACGGATCCGACGGCCCAGGTTCCCAAAATGTTGGAGGCGAGGACCAGGCCCCACAGTTTGATCACGCTTCCGAGCGTGCCGAGATCTCTGTTGTGCAATAGCGGCAGGATCGGTGTCAGCGTGTTCTCGGTGAAGAGCTGCTGCCGTCCCAGCACGACGACCAGGAAACCGACCGTGTAGCCGAGCGGCGCCACCAGGCGCCGGGTGGCCTCGTCGGAGATCAGCCCGTGAAACTCGCCCTGGACGATCAGGGACAATCCCATCGAAAGGCCGGCGGCGAGGCCGGACAGCACGATGGCCCACCACCGCCGCTCCAGTTCCTGCTCACCCTCGGCACGGATCGTCTCGTGAATGAGTGCGGCGTTCGGCCGGCTTTGAGATTCGATCTGTTTCGTCTGCCGCCGCGAGACGCCGTCGAGCTTCGAGGCTGGATTGAAGGAGGCGCCGTCGCCAGGCTGGTCCACTCCGCGCTCTCCTGAAGGACAGGTTCATCTCAAGGCCCGGATCAAGGCCCGGAGCGGCAAGGGGTTCCTCGTGAGTGCTTCGACGCCGCAGCGCTGTTGAGGCACAGCGGCGCCGTGGTCGACCATCAGGAACCTTCGTGGAAAGCGGGTGTTTTCCACCGGGGAGGGGCGGCGATCTGACAAGAGGCCAATCGTGCAACAAGACGTGCGCGTGCGCTCGACCGCACAAATCGCGGGCCATCCGATTCATCCGATGCTGGTGCCGATACCGATCGCTTGCTTCATCGGGGCGCTGCTGACCGACATCGCCTATGTCGTCAGTACCGAGATCATGTGGGCGGATTTTTCCGCCTGGCTTCTGGTCGTCGGCGTCATCTTCGGCGTACTGGCCGCCATTGCCGGCCTGACCGATTTTCTCGGCAACCGCCTGGTGCGGACGCAGCCGCCGGCCTGGCCACATCTGATCGGCAACGCGCTGGCGCTGGTCCTGGCGATCGTCAATGCGTTGATCCACACGCGCGATGCCTGGACCTCGGTGTGGCCGACCGGGCTCATTCTTTCTGCCATCACCGTCTTGATCCTGCCGGTCACCGGCTGGCTCGGCTGGGCGATGGTGTACCGCCACGGTGTAGGAGTTGCGCGATGAACTCCGCAATCGCTCGCGCACTGTTGTGCGCTTCGCTGCTGTGTCTCGCCGGCTGCAATGACGGCAGCGGCGATCCGAAGGCGCAAACCGGCGCCAACCCGACGCTGCCCGACATCCAGCAATATTTGCTGCCGCCGATGCACATCGCCCGCATCGTCGGCTGGAAAAAGGACGAGACCCCGGCAGTTGCGCAGGGCTTGCAGGCCAGGGCCTTCGCGACCGGCTTGCAGCACCCCCGATTTCTCTACGTGCTGCCCAACGGCGACGTGCTGGTGGTGGAATCCAAGGCGCCGAAGGGCGCTCCGATCAAGCGGCCCAAGGAAATCGTGATGGGATACATCGAGTCCTGGGCGACATCAGGCGGCGACACCGGCGAGAGCAACCGCATCACGCTGCTGCGCGACAGCAACGGGGACGGCGTCCCGGACACGCAAAGCGTCTTCCTCGACCATCTCAACTCGCCGTTCGGCGTCGCGCTGGTCGGCAATGATCTCTATGTCGCCAACACCGATGCGATCGTCAGATATCCCTACACCGAAGGCGATACGAAGATCACCGCGCCCGGCACGGTGCTGACGCAGCTGCCGGGCGGACCGATCGACCATCATTGGACCAAGAGCCTGGTCGCGAGCCCCGACGGTTCAAAGCTCTATGCCGGCGTCGGCTCCAACAGCAACATCACCGAGAACGGCATGGAGGCCGAGCACAATCGCGCCGCCATCCTCGAGATCGACCGTGCCAGTGGCCGCTGGCGCATCTTCGCAAGCGGCTTGCGCAATCCCAACGGTCTCAGCTTCGAGCCGCAGACCGGGGCGCTGTGGACGGTGGTGAACGAGCGCGACGAACTCGGTCCCGATCTCGTGCCGGACTACATGACGTCGGTGAAGGACGGCGGCTTCTTTGGCTGGCCCTACAGCTATTACGGCCAGCATGTCGATCCCCGCGTCAAGCCGCAGCGTCCTGATCTCGTCGCCAAGGCGATCGTGCCTGACTACGCGCTGAGCTCGCATGTCGCGCCGCTTGGAATGGCCTTCAACACAAGCGCGAGTTTGCCGGCCGCCTATCGCGGCGGCGCCTTCGTCGGCGAGCACGGCAGTTGGAACAGGCAGGTCTTGAACGGCTACAAGGTGGTGTTCGTGCCGTTCACGGATGGCAAGCCGAGCGGCCCGCCGCAGGATGTCGTCACCGGCTTCCTCAACAGCGACAACCAGGCGCGCGGGCGGCCCGTCGGCGTCGCCATCGACAAGACCGGCGCGCTGCTGGTCGCCGATGACAGCGGCAACACGGTGTGGCGGGTGACGGCGGCGCACCCGCAGCTCACGCAGCGATAGATCTGGAGGAGTTACACCATGGGCCTTGCTCAATACACGATCGTGCCCGTGCAGGACGAATGGGGCGTGCTGCACGACGGCGACGTCAAGAACAGATACTCCACCAAGGAAGCCGCGTTCGAATCGGCGGTGGCCGCCGCCTCGCTGGCGCTTCGCGAGGGACACGAAGTCCATGTCAGCGTGCCCGGCCGCGAAGCCGGCGAGAACGCGCTGGGAATTTGATGGGACACTCCGAGCAGAACACTTCAGGAGGCTGCGATGACCAAGCCCCGTGAGCCGAACGGTATTGAGCCCTCCCGCTCCGAAGACGACATTCAGCGCGACCAGCTCGGCCCGCGCGGCGTGCCGAATGCGCCGGATCCGGCCAAGATGACACCTCAACGCGACAAGAAAACCCCGAAGCAGGTCGATCCCGGCCATACAGCCTGACGGCTGCCCCGCGGCTTTTCTGTTCGGCCGGTAGGTCGCCGCCCGGCAGTCGTCGACTTACGCCGCCGCAACGATATCCGTCTTGGCAAAGTCGTCGCCGACGTAAAGAAGTGCGCAGCCATTCTCCTTGGCGACATCGTAGGCGAAGCAATCACCAAAGTTGAGACCGGCGGGACGAATGCCTTTGCCCCAACGCGAGTAGATCTGCGCCACGCGTTCGGCCGAAGTTTGGGTCACCGAGATTACGTTCAAACCGAGATCGTTGATCAGCCTGTTCATCTCTTCGTCGACGCCCCGCCGTGCCGCGACGATCAGGCTTTCCGCAACGGAGGCGGCCGAGATCAGGATTTCGTCGGCGGTCTCCAGCGCGGTGATGCAAGCATCGGCTTGCGGTTCGTCGAGCACGATCGCCATGAGCGCGGAAGTGTCGACTGCGATCATTCCGGCAGTCCGTCATCGCCGAAAAGAAAGTCCTGACTGCGCGCGGCGGTCGGTCCGGGGTTAGCTTTGGCCCCCCCGGTCCTTCGCGCCGCCTCGAGCACGGTCCGGCGGGCGGCGCGGTCCGGCGCAAGCTTGACCGGGACGAGCCGCACCGCGGGATGTCCATGCCGCGTCAGGATCACCTCGTCGCCGGCCTCTGCGCGGCGGACAAGATCGGTCAATTGTCCTTTTGCGTCGGTGACGGAGACCCGCATCTCATTGTCCTTCCTCAATTTTCATAAAATGGACCATGCAATGGTCCAATGTCAACCGCGGCCCACCCGCCATCGTCGGAGGCGATCTCGCGGCCGATCTCGGCATGAGCCTGCCGGCGGTGTTGGCCGGGACGTGGGGTCTCGCGCGCAAATAACATCAGGTTAGGTTTGTCGCATAACAGGGTAATTGTGTTAGCCCGGCGAAAGCCTATCGTCGCCACCAAGCAGACACCCATCGGTAGTGACAAGCGCTCGCGAAACTCCGCAGAGCGGCCGGAGAGTGCTGCCCAATTTTGAGCGAAGCCCGTCAACGGGACGTCAGCAAAACCCAAGGGAGGAATCTTGAGATGACCGCGATCCATCAGATGAGTCAGTCCAGGAAAGCCGCTGCCAGCGGCTGGATCGGGTCGGCTCTCGAATATTATGACTTCTTCATCTACGCGACCGCCGCGTCGCTGATCTTCCCGCAAATCTTCTTCCCGTCGGAGAACCCCACCGTCGCGATCGTTGCATCGCTGGCGACCTATGGCGTCGGCTATGTGGCTCGTCCGATCGGTGCCTTCGTGCTCGGACATTGGGGCGACACCCATGGCCGCAAGACGGTTCTCATCATCTGCATGTTCCTGATGGGCATCTCGACCATGGCGGTCGGTATCCTGCCGACCTATCAGCAGGTCGGCATGCTTGCCCCGATCCTGCTCGTCATTCTGCGCCTCGTGCAGGGATTTGCCGTTGCCGGCGAAATCTCAGGCGCAAGCTCGATGATCTTGGAGCACGCGCCGTTCGGTCGGCGGGGCTTCTATGCCAGCTTCGCCCTTCAGGGGGTGCAGGCCGGACAGATCCTCGCCGCAGCAATATTCCTGCCCTTGGCGGCCTATATGCCGACCGAGGCCTTCAACAGCTGGGGCTGGCGGATTCCTTTCCTGCTCAGCTTCTTCGTCATCGTCGCTGGCTACATCATCCGTCGCGAAGTCGACGAGACCCCTGCTTTTGCCCGCGAGGGCGAACGGGGAGAAACGCCGCGCGCGCCCATCGTCCAGGCCATCAAGCTGAGCTGGCGCGACATGCTCAGGGTCATCTGCATGGCGCTGATGAATGTCATTCCTGTCGTTGCGACCATCTTCGGCGCGGCCTATGCGGTGCAGCCGGCTTACGGGATCGGTTTTGCTAAGGACGTCTATCTCTGGATCCCCGTGCTCGGAAACATGCTGGCCGTGTTCGTCATTCCCTTCGTCGGCAATCTCTCCGACAAGGTCGGCCGCAAGCCTCCGATCATCGTCGGCGCGCTTCTCTCCGGCTTGCTCGCCTTTTGCTATCTCTATGCCATCAGCATCAGGAATGTGCCGCTGGCAATATTGGTGTCGCTGCTGATGTGGGGCGTCGTCTATCAGGGCTACAACGCGATCTTCCCGAGCTTTTACCCGGAGCTGTTTCCGACCCGCACCCGCGTCTCGGCGATGGCGATATCGCAGAACATCGGAACCACCATCACCGCATTGCTTCCCGCCCTGTTTGCGACCGTCGCGCCTCCCGGCTCGACCAACATTCCGTTGACGGTGGGGGCGATTGCCTTCGCGATCACGGTCATCGCCGCGCTGGCGGCCCTGACCGCGCGGGAAACCTATCGGATCAGGATCGACGATCTCGGCAACCCCAATGCCGTTCCGATGCCGCGGGCAGATTATGACCGTCAGCGCGCCGGCGATGCGGTAAGCGGGGCTGCCGCGGTTCGGACCTGACGGTATGATAGAGGCAACTGCCGCCGCGATCGATGTTCGCGGCGGCAGGGCCTCACTGCATAGTCAGGCTGCCGATTCGAATTTGTGCGCGTGAGCGCAATCAATATGAGGTTGCAAGATGAACCCTGCTGTCATTGCCGTCGCAATCACCGGCTCCGTTCCGCGCAAGAAGGACAATCCCGCGGTCCCGATCCTGCCGTCCGAGCAGATCGAGTCGACGCACCAGGCCTTCGAAGCCGGTGCCACGCTCGCCCATATCCATGTTCGCAACGATGACGAGACGCCGTCCTCCGATCCCGAGCGTTTCGCCGTGGTGCAGGCGGGGATCAGGAAGCACTGTCCTGACATGATCGTTCAGTTCTCGACCGGCGGGCGGGGCCGCGATCCCTCGGCGCGCGGATCGTCGCTCTACCTGAAGCCGGACATGGCTTCGCTGTCCACGGGATCGGTGAACTTTCCGACCATCGTCTACGAGAACAGCGCCGCGCTGGTGGAGACTCTCGCCACCGGCATGAAGGCGAATGGCATCCGGCCGGAAATCGAGATCTTCGATCTGTCACATCTGCACGGCGCCCGCCGCCTGATCGAGGCGGGGCTGATTGACCAGCGTCCGCACGTGCAGTTCGTCATGGGCGTCAAGAACGCCATGCCCGCGGACGAGCATGTCCTCGACATCCTGCTGGGCGAACTCAGGCGGCTGATCCCGAAGGCGACGTGGACGGCCGCCGGGATCGGACGCCACCAGGCCGAGGTCATGGGCTGGGCGCTCGCGCGTGGCGCCGATGCGGTCCGCACCGGGCTCGAGGACAATATCAGGATCGACAAGGCGCGCCTCGCCGCCAGCAACGCGGAGCTCGTGGCCATCGCCAGTGAGGCTGTCGCGCGTCACGGCCGCCGCGTGGCGATTGCGGCCGAGGCGCGATCCCTGCTCGGGCTCGCAGGGTAGGAAGCTCCTGCCGCCCCCTGGCATGCTCCCGGCCGCCTGCTGCCATTCGACGGCCGGCGTTTCCGTGCGCCGAGTCTCCGGGTAAGACTGGCGTCACAGGCGTGATCGGCGCCTGGCGGGCAGGCGACGGTTGGAATGCGGTTTTTGAAATCTGACAGCAGGCTCATCGGGGTCCTGCTGGTGCTCGCGGTCTCCCAGCTTGTCGGGTGGGGTACGATAGGTCTTCCCGCCATCGTCGGACGCGATCTCGCGGCCGATCTCGGCATGAGCTTGCCGGCGGTGTTCGCCGGGACGTCCGTGCTCTATGTGTCGATGGGACTGTGCGCGCCCTGGCTCGCCAGGTCGTTTGCGCGGCACGGCGCACGAAAGGTGATGATCTCAGGCACGGTCCTCACCGTGCCGGGCTTCATCCTGCTGTCCCTCGCGCGCGAGCCGATGCTGTATTTCGTGGCCTGGATCGTCCTCGGCATTGCCGGCAGCGCCACGCTTTCGACCGGCGCCTATATCATGCTGAACGAGGTCGCCGGGAGGCAGGCCAAGAATGCCATCGGCGCGCTCATGCTGGTGACGGGCCTGTCGAGCAGCATCTTCTGGCCGACGACGTCGTTCCTCAGCGGTCAGCTCGGCTGGCGCGGGACGTGCCTCGTCTATGCGGCGATGATGATCGTCGTCAACCTTCCGCTCTATGCATTCTTTGCACCGCGACGGAAAATCGCCGGTTATCATGGTGGTGAGTCGGTGAAGTCTTCGCCGCCGCCTGCGATTCCCAGGAGCACTTTCAGCCTCGTCGTTGCCGCGATCACGCTGAACGCCTTCGTCAATTTCGGCATCGGCGCCATCATGATCGAGTTGCTCCGGGCGGAGGGGCTTCCCCCGGCGCAGGCGCTTGCGTTCGGCTCGATGCTGGGCGTGATCCAGGTCAGCGCCCGCGGGCTGGATTTTCTCGGCGGAGGGCGGTGGGATGGAATCACGACCGGGCTCGTTGCCGGTACGGCGCTCCCGGTCGCCATGCTGCTGCTGATGACGAGCGGGGGCGCGACCTGGGCGGTTGCGGCCTTCATCCTGCTCTACGGCGCCGGCAGCGGCGCGATGGCGGTGGCGCGTGCGACGATCCCGCTCGTGTTCTACGATCAGACCGAGTTCGCCAAGGCGATGTCGATGATCGCGCTGCCGCTCAATCTTGCCTCCGCAGTCTCGCCGCCGCTCCTTGTCGGCCTGCTCACCCAGTTCGGCAGCCGCGGCGCGCTCGGTCTTACCTTCGTCTGCTCCTGCGCCACGGTGCTGATCCTGGTCCTGCTCGGCCGCCGGCGTCCGCAGGTGGCTGCGGCGGCAGTGACCTGAGAATATTCGCGCTGCGGAAATTCACCGCGCGGATGACCTGCGCCGGGCGGGCAGGGGGATAGCCGTATGCCCCCAGTGCAGTGCTCGGGCCGCCAAAATAGTGTATCCGCAGGAAGCGCGGCCCGCGATCTCGCCGCCGCGCCAAGATCAGCTCCAAGATCCAGTTCCCGGAGGAATTCGACATGTCGGCCCTGCCGCTATCAGGCATCAAGATCCTTGACCTCACCCGCGTGCTTGCCGGGCCCTTGTCGGCCCAGATGCTGGGCGATCTCGGCGCGGAGGTGATCAAGATCGAGCGGCCGGGCACCGGTGACGACGCGCGCGCCTTTGGCCCGCCCTATCTGACCGACCCTGATGGCAAGGCCAACAACAACAACTCGTTTTACCTCTGCGCCAACCGCAACAAGAAGTCGGTCACGGTCAACATCGCCAAGCCCGAAGGGCAGGCGATCATCCGCGAGCTCGCCAAGGACGTCGACGTCTTCATGGAGAACTACAAGGTCGGCGATCTCAAGCGCTACGGCCTCGACTACGAGACCATCAAGGCGATCAATCCCGGCATTATCTATTGCTCGGTGACCGGCTTCGGCCAGACCGGCCCCTATGCGCCGCGCGCCGGCTATGACGCCATCCTGCAGGCGATGGGCGGCCTGATGAGCGTCACGGGCCATATCGACGGCGAGCCCGGCGAGGGCCCGATGAAGGTCGGCCCGTCGATCGTCGACTACATGACCGGCATGAACACCTCGATCGGGATTCTCTCGGCGCTGTACCATCGCGACGCCAATGATGGCGTGGGGCAGCACATCGACGTCTGCCTGTTCGACACCGTCATCGCATCGTTGTCGCACTGGCTGCAGATCTACCTCGTCAACGGCAAGACGCCGCCGCGCCGCGGCACCTGGGGCAATGGCGGCATGCCGGCCGGCGTGTTCCGCTGCACCGACGGCGAATTGATGCTGGTGGTCGGCAATGACGGCCAGTTCCAGCGCACCTGCGCCGTGCTCGGCGCGCCCGAGCTCGCGAGCGACAAGCGCTTCGTCAAGAACAACGACCGCGTCGTGCACGGCAAGGAGATCATGGCGATCTTCGCCGGCCTGTTCCTGAAGCAGCCGGTGGCCTATTGGCTGGACAGACTGGAGGAGGCCGGCGTGCCCTCCGGCCCGATCAACAATTTCGAGCAGGTGTTTTCCGATCCGCATGTCCAGTCGCGCGGCATGCGGGTGAAGGTCGACCATCCCTTCCAGCCCGATCTCTCGCTGATCCGCAACGCGCTGAAGCTCTCGGAAACCCCGATCAAGGACTACCGCGCCCCGCCGCTGCTGGGTGAGCACACCCAGGAGGTGCTCGCCGGCAAGCTCGGCTATGATGCCGGCAAGATCGAGGCGCTGAAGCAGCAGGGCATCATCTAGCTTCGGCGGAGCGCAGATCGTGACGTCATCATGACGCTCGCGCGACCTTGCGCGAGCCTTACGCGCAATCCCCAGATAAACCCGGTCCGTAAACACACAGGCTTCCGCTTCGCGCGCGACTCAGATTCGATGACGTCATTGGGTCGGGAGAGAACGCATGTCCTACACGATCGGGTTTCAAGCCAAGAACCAGAAGGCAATTTTGGCGACCGAGGCGGCTACGGCCAATCAGGCCGTCGCGATCGTTGCCGCGTTGCGGCAAAGCGCCGACGAAATAAAGTTCATCCGCTCGCCGCAGGAAGGCGACATGGGCATCGAGATGCTGCTGCTGCTCGCCAAGGAAGAGGCCGAGGAGATGCCGCAGCACGCCTAGGCGGTTAGGCGGGCAAACTTCGATCAGAAGCGAAGCATGACGGCTGCAAGCTGATGTAGCAAGCCGTCATCTCGCTTGAACCGAAGGTGGCCGCCCATGAATCTCGAAATGAAACGCGAAATGAGACGCGAAGCGCTCCGCGTCGAACCGATTTCGACATTCCTCGATCGCCGGCAGGCGCCGGTCTCGCCGGTCACGCGCGCCGGCAACATGATCTTCGTCGCCGGCCTGCCGCCATTCGACCCCGACACGGGCGCGATCGCGGACGTGCCGATCGAACGGCAGAGCGAACTGATCATGGAGCAGATGAAGCTGTGCCTTGAGACGGCGGGCGCGAGCCTCGACAACGTCATGAAGTGCAACGTCTACTGCACCTCGACCAAACACTTCGCCGCGTTCAACGCCGTCTATGCGCGCTATTTTCCGCACGATCCGCCGGCGCGGATCTTCGTCTGCACGCCGGAATGGTTCGGCCCCTTCGACGTCGAGATCGACTGCATCGCGATGATGTGACCGCGCTTACTTACCTCGCCCGCTTGCGGGGAGAGGTCGGATCGCTCTTGCGATCCGGGTGAGGGGGTACAGGTCCCTCGACGATCTCATGCGCGGAGAGAGGCCCCTCACCCCAACCCTCTCCCCGTAAGAACGGGGCGAGGGAGCGCACCGTCGGCGTGGCGACGGTCTTTCGTCAACGCACGTCTCTCGCCAGCGCGCGCGCCGGCGGCCTGGTCTCCACCTTTCCCGCCGTCAGTGCCATCGTCGCCACGCTGACGACGCGCGCGACCACGTCCTCGACGTCGTCGAGGTCGCATTTGCCTTCCGACAGCTTTGTCAGCCGCTCGCTCTCGCGGATAGTGTGGTGCGCCATGGCGAGCGCGAAATTCAGGCCCCAGTAGATATCGACGTCGCTGCGGTCGGGCAGGGCGCGGCGCATCGCGCCGGCGAATTTCCGCAAATGGTCGATCTCGCGGTTCTTGATGCGGCGGATCGGCGGCACGGATTCGATCGAGGCGCGGATCATGAAGCGCGCCGCGCTCGAGCGCTGGTTCTCCGGGCCGAGGCAGCCGCGCAGTGTCGGGCCGACCAGGGCATGCAGGATTACCTCGATCGGCGCGCGGCCGCCGCCTTGTTCTTCCGCCGCCTTCAATTCGCGCAGACGCTCGCGGTTGGTGGCGATCGAGCGTGTGACGAACAGCTCCGCGATCAACTCGTCCTTCGAGCCGAAATGATAGTTCACCGCCGCGAGATTGACATTGGCCTCCGCGACGATGTCGCGCAGCGTCACGTCGCCGAAGCCGCGATCGGCATAGAGCCGTTCGGCGGCGGCGAGGATGGCAGTCCGGGTATGATCGCTGGCCATGGGAGCCCCTCGGGGAGGGAGTTGCAATTCAAACAGTTGTATGAAACTATCGTTTGAAGGCCGGGAAAGTCAATCCGCAATCGGGACTCGTTCGCAAATGCGCGAAGGGGTTCCGGAGCATCCGCAAGGCGCGCATTCGCACTTGCGGGTCGCACAATGCGGGTGGACAGTCCGGCGCAAAACAAGTTCGCCAAAACAAGTTCGCCAAGACGAGTTGGCAAAGACGAGGAGCGTCCCATGGATTTCGATCTGTCGCCGAAGCAGAAGGAATGGCTCGACCGCGTGCAGTCCTTCATGGCCAAGCACGTGCGCCCGGCGGTGCCGGTCTACGATGAGCAGGATCGCAGCGGCGAACGCTGGAAGGTGATCCCCGTGCTGGAAGACCTCAAGAAGAAGGCGAAGGCCGAAGGCCTCTGGAACATGTTCATGCCGCCGAACGAGCATGAGGATGACGAATTCCGCGGCGCGGGACTGACCAATCTCGAATACGCGCTGCTTTCCGAGCAGATGGGCCACATCTCCTGGGCTTCGGAAGTCTTCAACTGTTCCGCGCCCGACACCGGCAACATGGAAGTGTTCATGCGCTACGGCTCCAAGGAGCAGAAGCGCAAATGGCTGCGTCCGCTGATGGACGGCGAGATCCGCTCCGCCTTCCTGATGACGGAGCCGGCCGTAGCCTCGTCTGACGCCACCAACATCGAGACCAGCATCGTGCGCGACGGTGACCACTACGTCATCAACGGCCGCAAATGGTGGTCGTCCGGCGTCGGCGATCCCCGCTGCAAGATCGCGATCCTGATGGGCAAGACCGATTTCAAGGCGGCCAAGCACCAGCAGCAGTCGCAGATCCTGGTTCCGCTCGACACCCCCGGCATCAAGGTCGAGAAGATGCTGCCCGTGTTCGGCTTCGACGACGCGCCGCATGGCCACGCCCAGGTGCTGCTCGAGAACGTGCGGGTGCCGAAGGAGAACATCCTGCTCGGCGAAGGCCGCGGCTTCGAGATCGCGCAGGGCCGTCTCGGTCCCGGCCGCATCCATCACTGCATGCGCACCATCGGCAAGGCCGAGGAGGCGCTGGAGAAAATGGTGAAGCGGCTCACCTCGCGCACGGCGTTCGGCAAGCGGATCGTTGAGCATTCGGTGTGGGAGCAGCGCATCGGCGAGGCCCGCACCAACATCGAGATGACGCGGCTGTTGTGCCTGAAGGCCGCCGACATGATGGACAAGGTCGGCAACAAGACCGCGCAGGCCGAGATCGCCATGATCAAGGTCGCAGCCCCCAACATGGCGCTGAAGATCATCGACGAGGCGATCCAGGCTTTCGGCGGTGCAGGCGTCTCGGACGAAGCCGGCCTTGCCAAGGACTACGCTCACATCCGCACGCTCCGTCTCGCCGACGGCCCGGACGAGGTGCACAATCGCGCCATTGCCAGGCTCGAGGTTCGGAAGTATGCAAACTCTTCCAGTCATTAAGCGGGAGAGCATGCTGGCGCTCCCGATTTGAAGAAACGACAGGGCATGATCCGTGATCGGATGACCGCTTGACGCAAGTGCGCTGGGGGTTACCGATTAGGATCATGTCCGGACTGAAGAGGGAGCGTCATCGTGGCTGACGGCGTCAGGAAAGACGAAGAATTCTCGGGCACCAAGCCCGTCGAGGAGCGTCATCGTATCGACGAGATGCGGCTCGAAGCCTGGATGCGCGACAACGTCGAGGGCTATGAAGGACCGCTGGTCGTCCTGCAGTTTAGGGGTGGCCAGTCCAACCCGACCTACCGGCTCGACACGCCGAACCGCTCCTATGTGATGCGCAGGAAACCGTTCGGCAAATTGTTGCCGTCGGCGCACGCGGTCGATCGCGAATACCGGGTGATCGCGGCCCTGGGAAAGCAGGGCTTTCCGGTCGCGAAGGCCTATGCGCTGTGCCAGGACGACAGCATCATCGGTTCGGCCTTCTACATCATGTCGATGGAAGACGGCCGGGTGTTCTGGGATCCGACGCTGCCGAGCCAGACGCCGGAAGATCGTCGAAAAATCTTCACCAGCAAGATCGAGACGCTGGCAAAACTCCATATGTTCGATCCCGTCGCGATCGGTCTTGGCGACTTCGGTAAGCCGGGTAACTACTTTGCCCGGCAGATCGACCGCTGGACCAAGCAGTACCGCGCGTCCGAGACCCAGACGATTCCGGAGTTCGAGAAGGTCGCCGAATGGTTGCCGAAGACCGTTCCGGAGCAGGCGCGCGTCTCGATCGTCCACGGCGACTATCGCCTCGACAACATGATTTTCCATGCGACGGAACCGCGCGTGCAGGCGGTCCTGGACTGGGAGCTGTCGACGCTCGGCGATCCCATGGCCGACTTCACCTATCTGCTGATGCAGTGGGTCATGCCCGGCCTGGACGGTGCCGACCTCAAGGCGCTCAACATCCCGAGCGTGGAAGAGGCCGCGCAGATCTATTGCAACGTCACCAAGATGACGGTGCCTGATCTCAACTGGTATTTTGCCTACAACCTGTTCCGCCTCGCCGGCATCACGCAAGGCATCGCCGGCCGCGTCCGCGACGGCACCGCCGCGAATGCCAAGGCGCTGGAGTCAGCCAAGCGCACCGTGCCGCTGTCGAAAGCGTCTTGGGAGTATGCGCAGAAGGCGGGCGCGGTGTAGGGACGACGAAGGCGCGACTGAAGGCCGCGCCTTTTTACCTCGATCGCGCCTCTCGTGTCCCGGACGTGGTGCAGCACGAAGTGCTGCTCCGCAGACCAAGTGTTCTGGGTCCCGGCTCTGCGGAGCGGCACTTCGCGCCGCACCCCCGGCGGGGCACCCGGCCCGAATTTACCGGGGGGATAAATAAAAAGTTGGGGGGTGG
>NZ_JBVVPL010000006.1:122079-181624 GCF_055807615.1 Bradyrhizobium sp. MV1.5
AAGTGACGCTCCGCAGAGCCGGGACCCAGAACACTTGGTCTGCGGAGCAGCACTTCGTGCCGCACCGCGTCCGGGACACGAGACCGTATTTCCCGGCGTCTATAATTCCATCGTGGCGGGATGGATTAGCGGCGGTGCTCGTGTCCCGGACGCGCTGCAACGCCTAAGCGTTGCTGCGCAGAGCCGGGACCCAGTAATTGCGAACTCCGCTACCCCTTCACGCAATGCGCGATCAGCTTCTCCACGAAGCCTGCGCATTTCTCCAGCTCCGCCATTTCCACGAATTCGTCCGGTGTATGCGCCTGCGCGATTGAACCGGGGCCGATCACCACGGACGGGATATCGGCCATGCTGGCGAACAGGCTTGCCTCGGTGCCGAACGCGACCTTGGCGTGGTCGTTGCGCCCCGCAAGGCTCTTGGCCAGCGTGACGATTGTCGCATCGGCCGCCGTGTCGAGCGCGGGATAGTCGAGGATCTCCTCGAAATCGATGCCGCAATCCGGATGCTGCTTTTTCATCGCGGGCTCGAGCTCGGCCTTGGCCCAGGCGACGATCGCATCCGTAACCTCGCGCGATTCGGTGATGCCGATGCCACGGCATTCGAAATCGACCGTGCAGCTATCCGGCACGATGTTCAGCGCGGCGCCGCCATGCACGATGCTGGTGAGCAGCGTCGAGTGCGGGACGTCGTAGAGGCTGTCGGCCGCTCGCACGGCTGCGAGCGCCACGGCGCGGCGTCGGATCTCGACGATCAGCTCGGCGGCGTATTCGATGGCGTTGACTCCGTCGGGCGCAATCGAGGAGTGGCGGGCGAGCCCCTTGAACGTGGCGCGCACGCCGTGCTTGCCCTTATGGCCGATGATGACCTTCATCTCGGTCGGCTCGCCGATGAAGGCGCCGAGCGGTTTGATCCGTTTCTTCGCGACCTCGCGCAGCATCGGCCGCACGCCGACGCAGCCGATCTCCTCGTCATAGGAGATCGCGAGGTGAATGGGCGTTGCGAGCTTCGCTTCCAGCATCTCCGGCACCATGGCAAGGCACACCGCCACAAAGCCCTTCATGTCGGTGGTGCCGCGGCCATAGAGCTTGCCGTCGCGTTCGACGAGTTTGAACGGATCGTGGCTCCAGTCCTGGCCGACGACGGGCACGACGTCGGTATGGCCGGACAGGACGAGGCCGGGGCGGTCCTCGGGTCCAATGGTGACCCATAGCGAGGCCTTCTGCCCGGTCTCGTCGGTGATGCGCTCACTCTTGACGTCGAGCGCGGCGAGATAGCTCTCGATATGCGCGATCAGGGGTAGGTTGGAGCGATCGCTGATGGTGTCGAAGCCGACGAGGTCGGCGAGCAGCGTGCGAATACGGTCGGGTCTCGAGCTTGGCATTGTCACGTTCTTGTCAGGGGGATCGAAGCTGAAGTGCTTGCACGAACCATACCAACACCGTGCTCCGGTGGGCAAATCAATGTCGGTCCCGTAGCCCGGGTGAGCGAAGCGAGACCCGGGGCAGCTCGTGTAGGACTCCCGGATGTCGCTTGGCTCATCCGGGCTACAAGACCTTGCGTTACCTGTCGGGCAAAACACCCAAGCTGTCGGTCAACGCGGGGCGCTAAAAATATTCCACTTTACCGAAATTCGGAAACGGCGTATCCATGCCTCACTCCGGCCCAAGGAAGAGGGGCGTATCGCGATCGTCACGAACGCGGGCCGGACGGCGGTGGACGTGGATCACATCGGCGCGAACGGCTTCGCAGGGCGGGCAACCGTGAGTGAAGGCGTCGCGCACACGACCGGTGTGATCGGCGTACGGCAAAATCGTGTGGTCCTGGCGCCCGGGGTCTGTGCGCCAAGTGTTGCGGTGATGTGGGTTGCCCAACCGGGCACGCGCGTCAGCCATCCGCAAGGCGACGGGGGCAATAGTGCATCGCTCCCCGGGGAGATCACGACATAAGCCGTAAAGCCACTGCGCAGGGAAGGCCGGATGTTTTGGCTTCACCTGTATGCCGCTGTGCAATTTTGTTCACGACAATCTCGCACAGTGGACCGCGGGTGCCAGCCGGCACCCGGTCTTCCCTGCGCCCTCTTTCATGTGAGGGTGAGGCGATGAAGCAAAGCTCGGGCGAGACAAGCCGCGAGGATGCGATCCGATGTCAGTTATTCATCAACAGTCTCGTGCCCCGGACGCAGCGCAGCGTCTCTTCGACGATGCGCTGCAGAGCCGGGGCCCATGCCGCAGCACGTGCTGTGGCTTTCTGGATCCCGGCTCTGCGGAGCGTCACTGCGTGCCGCACCGCGTCCGGGACAGGGGAGTTCGCGAACTAAACCGGCTTCCCCGTATACGGCATCGACGCCGTCAGTCCGCCGTCCACCGGGAAGGCCTGGCCGTTGACATACGACGCCTCGTCGCTGGCCAGGAACAATCCCATCGCGGCGAGCTCGTGCGGCTGGCCGGGACGCTTGAGCGGATTGAGCTGGCCGATCTTGTCTTGGGTGCCGCGCTCCTTGGCGCGGTCGAAGATCGGCTTGGTCATGCCGGTCTCGATCAGGCCCGGGCACACCGCGTTGATGCGCACACCGGTGCCGGTGAGCGAGTAGGCTGTGGTCTGCACCAGGGAGATGACGCCGGCCTTGCTCGCCGCATAGGGATGTCCGCTGGCGCCAGCCTTGAGGCCCGCGACGGACGCGGTCAGCACGATCGCGCCGGACTGCTGCTTCACCATGTGCGGCATCGCATGCTTCACCGCGAGAAACGGCCCGATCAGATTGATGCGCAAAACCTCCTGCCATTGCTCGACGGTCTGCTCGCCGAGCGGGACGAGTCCGCCGGAGACGCCAGCATTGGCCCAGATCACGTCGAGCCGGCCGTGCGTCTTCACCGCCTTGTCGATCACGGCCATGACGTCCTTTTCGGAGCCCGCATCCGCTATCATCGCTTCCGCGACACCGCCGGCCTTCTTCACCTCGTCGACCGTTTCCTTCACCGCCTCGCTGCGATCGACTGCGATCAGCCTGGCGCCTTCTTTGGTGAACAGCAGCGCGGCCGCGCGGCCGATGCCGCTGCCGGCACCGGTGATGATGACGGATTTGCCTTGCAGACGGCCCATGCGTTGTCTCCCTTTGGTTCGCACGCGACGCTTGCCGCGCGACGGAATTTCAAACAAGATTTCAAACGGTAAAGTGTCTTGAGACACGTTCGCTACTGACGTACAGCGACATCAAACGGGATGGAAGGGTTTCGATGGCAGGTGCAGACAAGCCCAAAGTGGTGACGACGCGCTGGTGGTGGGTCCGTCATGCGCCCGTGCGCAATGACGGCGGCAACATCTACGGTCAGTCTGATCTCGCCTGCGACACCAGCGATACCTACGTCTTCAATGCTGTTGCCAAGGTGCTGCCACGCAAGGCGGTCTGGTATTCGAGCAACCTGATGCGTACGCATCAGACCGCCGAAGCGATCTGGGCGGCCGGCTTCCCGAGGCCCGCATCGATGACATGGGAAGCCGACCTCGCCGAACAAAACCTCGGCCGCTGGCAGGGCATGAACCGTGCCGAGTTCATCGCCAGCCGTCCCGTCGGCTCCAGCTGGTTTGCGGACATCAACGAGCCTGCGCCGGGCGGCGAAAGTTTCATGGACCTCTACAACCGCACCCGCCGCACCATCGAGCGGATCAACGTCGATGCAGCCGGGCAGGACGTGATCGCGGTCGCGCATGGCGGCACCATCAAGGCTGCGCTGGGGCTGGCGCTCGACAATCAGCCGGAGCGGGGGCTCGCGTTCGATATCGACAATTGTTCGGTGACGCGGCTCGACTATTTTGCAAGTTCCGAACGCAATGTCTGGCGGCTGCCGATGGTGAACCAGCAGCCGTGGATCGCGGACGATGCGCATGCGGCGATGCATCAACCCGCGGGACCGGAAGTCAAGAAGCTCGCCTGAGTGAGCTGTCATTCCGGGACGGTCCGCAGGACCGGACCCGGAATCTCGAGATTCCGGGTTCGGCTTCGCCGCCCCGGAATGACAATGAACACGAAGATCAATCTGGGAGAGAAACATGACCTTGTTCGACATGAAGGGGAAAGTCGCCGTCATTACCGGCTCGACGCGCGGCATCGGGCTTGCGATCGCCGAGCGCATGGCCGAGCACGGCGCCAAGGTGGTGATCTCCTCGCGCAAGGCCGACGTTTGCGACCAGGTTGCGAAGAGCATCAACGACAAGTTCGGCAAGGGCACGGCGGTGGCGATCGCCGCCAACATCTCGTCGAAGGAAAACCTGCAAAATCTCATCGACGAGAGCAACCGCGCCTTCGGCAAGATCGACGTGCTGGTCTGCAACGCCGCGTCGAACCCGTATTACGGTCCGCTCGCCGGCATCTCCGACGATCAGTTCAGGAAGATCCTGGACAACAACATCGTCGCCAACAACTGGCTAATCTCGATGGTGGTGCCGCAGATGATCGAGCGCAAGGACGGTTCGATCATCATCGTCTCCTCGATCGGCGGCCTGAAAGGTTCGACCATCCTCGGCGCCTACGCGATCTCGAAAGCCGCGGACATGCAGCTCGCGCGCAATCTGGCCTGCGAATATGGCCCGCACAACATCCGCGTGAACTGCATCGCGCCGGGCCTGATCAAGACCGATTTTGCGAAAGCCTTGTGGGACAATCCGGAGAATTTGAAAGCCTCGACCGCGCGTTCGCCGCTGCTGCGCATCGGCATCCCCGACGAAATCGCGGGCGCCGCGGTGTTCCTGGGCTCGAGGGCCGGCGACTTCATGACCGGCCAGACCATGGTGATCGACGGCGGCGCGACGATCAGTTGACGGTCTCGTGTCCCGGACGCGGTGCGGCGCGAAGTGCCGCTCCGCAGAGCCGGGAGCCAGAGGTGAGGGGGTCGAGATCGCGGAGGCATAGGCCCCGGCTCTGCGCAGCAACGCTAAGGGCGTTGCAGCGCGTCCGGGGCACGAGAGCCGGATCTCAATCCACCGCCGCGTACACCAGATCCCGCACCAGCGTTCGCGTATAATCGCGCTGCCCCGGGCCCTGGCTCATGAACACGACGAACAGATCCTCCTTGGGATCGATCCAGAAGAACGTCCCCGCAATGCCACTCCAGAAATACTGGCCGACGCTGCCGGGGAAGGGCGCGATGCCGGCCTCGCGGCGCACCGCGAAGCCGAGGCCGAAACCATGGCCGGACGACAGCAGCGTGCCGTTGGTCACGACGTGAGGTCCGAGATGATCGGAGGCCATCAGTTCCAGCGTCTTGCGGCCGATGATCCTGTTGCCGTCGAGGGTGCCGCCGTTGCGCAGCATCAGCGCGAAGCGGGCATAGTCCATGGTGGTGGAGACGAGGCCGCCGCCGCCCGACTCCATGATGGGCTGCTCGAGCATGTTGAACAGCGCGACCTTGTCGCCGGTCCAGGGATCGGCCGCGAACGGCTCGGCGAGCCGGCCGGCATTGGCCTCAGAAGTCGAGAAGGCGGTCTCGGTCATCTGAAGCGGCGCGAGGATGCGCTCAGTGAGGTACGTGCCGAGCGACTTGCCGCTGACCACCTCGATGATGCGCCCGAGGATGTCGGTGGAGCGGCTGTAGTTGAACTCGTCGCCGGGATGGCAGACGAGCGGGAAGCTCGCCACCAGGGCGGCGTGCTCGGCGTTGGTGATCTTGCGGCTGCGCACCCGCGACTCCTGGTAGATCTTGTGCACGGGGCCGTCGCCCTGGTGCTCGTAGGTCAGGCCGGAGGTGTGGCGGAGCAGGTCCTGCACCGTCATCGGGCGCTTCGGCGGAACCAGTTCCAGCTTGCCGCCGCTGATCACGCCGACCTTCTGATCGGCGAACTCCGGGATGAATTTCGCGGCGGGGTCGGCAAGAATCAGGTGCCCATCCTCGACCAGCGTCATGATGCCGACCGACACGATCGGCTTGGTCATCGAGAAGATGCGGAAGATCGAATCATGCGCCATCGGCGCCGCGCCCGTCGGGCTCTGCCTGCCGAGCGCCTCGAACCAGCCGACCTGGCCGTGCCGTGCCACCAGCACGGTGACGCCCGGAACGGTTCCCTTGTCGATCTCGCGCTTGAAGGCGTCCGACATGGCCTGGAGGCGAGGGCGCGACAGCCCGAGCGTCTCGGGGCGGGATTCCGGCAGAGGCGGGGTCTTCGGCGCGGTCGAGGGGCGGTGGGCGGCTGTCACGGACGCTTGGGCAGTCGCAGAGGCTTGGGCAGTCATGGGCACTCCCGGTTGCTTATTATTGTTCGGAGCGGACTGTGGCCCAGAAGGCGCGGCACAAACAAGCGAAGCCAGCGCGCTTCACCCTTGCAATCCGGCCTTGCAATCCGGCCGCCCCCTGTGCTTCAAAGCGGCCTGATCCGCGCGGCAACGCAGGGTCCGTAGGAGTGTAGCTCAATTGGTAGAGCACCGGTCTCCAAAACCGGGGGTCGCAGGTTCGAGCCCTGCCACTCCTGCCAGCGAAATCAAACACTTAGCTAGAATGTGGGCAATCAGCCATCGCCCGGGTATTGCCGCCGGACGGCGTGAAGCCTAACCGCTGACCTGCCGTTTCCAGATCGCCTCCGCAAGGGCGATGTCGGCCACGGAATCTGCGCCGGAAGCCAGCGGCGTCCTCTGCTCCACGATATCGGCGACGAATGCATCGGCTTGACGCCGAAACGCCCAGCTCGTGCCGCGCGACAATCGCGTGCGTTGTCCTTGCTGATCGAGGATGACCTCCGCCTCCTGCTCGGCAAACGGTGGGGGCAATTCGATGGTCAGCGCGCCCTGTTCGAACGCGATGCTCAGCCCCTCGCGCCAGACGCCGTCGGATCCATTTGCGAGTTGCAGCGCGCAGGCGACGCCGTCGAAGTCGAGTGTCACGGTCGCCGCGCCCGAGCTCTCGATGGTGCTTTCCGCGACCGTCGGTGACGATCCGAGCATGTAGCGCGCGAGGTTGATGATATGGCTGAACACGTTCAGAAAACTGTCGTAGCCGGGTCGCATCGCACCCGGCATCCAGTCGGGGCCGTCCTGCCAGAGCTCGAGCCCGTCCGGCCGCACTTCGCCGGTCATGACAAAGTTGTCCTGGGACCGGCCAGTGCTGCCGCCGAAGCACCAGCCTCGCGCGCCGACAACGCGTCCAAGCGATTGATCCGCTCGCAGGCGCGTCAACTCGGCAATCGCGCGCGCCACCCCGGCGTCGTGACGCTTCATGTAGCCGATGCTGTAGACGAGGTTGTGCCGCCGCGCCGCCTCGGCCAGTGAAACGGCCTGAGCCGCGGTGTAGGCCATCGGCTTTTCCGAGAGCACATGGCGACCGCTGCTCAACGCATCCAGCACAATCGGGCCGGTGGCGCGACGCTTCGTCACGACGACGACGGCCGACACTTCGCTGTCCGCCAGCAGTTCCCGGTGCGTGCCGTAGACCCGCGCGATGTCGAATTTTTGCGCCGCTGCGGCAGCGAGCTCGGGCCGGAGATCCGCGATCGCGACGACGCGGCAGGCGGGGTTGGCGACGAAATTGGCGAGGTGGCACATCTGACCGACCATGCCCGTTCCGATGATGCCAATGCCTGGCCTCACTTGCTAGGACCCCTCGAAGCGTTTCCGGATAACAAGAAAGTGCGCCGGCTGTCCCCAGGTGTTGATGAACGCCTGGTCGGACTGGGTGAGGGCCGTGACTGTGGACACGTCCCGTCGCCCGATCGCGCCAAAGATACGATGGAAGCTGTCGAGGGTCGCCATGATGGCGTCGATGTCGGACGCATCGTCGGCAAGAATGTCCGTCGCCGGTATCGTCTCGCGCAGCGACGCAAGGCTCGCGATCACACGGGGCAGGCTGGCGCCGAAGGGATCGTCGATCATCGCATCGACATCGACAACCAGTGTCTCGATCGAAGCCGAGATCGCCTCGACCATCTCGGTCTTGCCGGCCAGATAGAGCTTCCGTCCACCGAGAAAGCTCAGACGGCTGCGACCGAGGTGGCGCGTCGCGCGGCGCAGCTTCTCGTCGTCGGAGAGGACCTTCTTGTGCCAGTAGACGTCCAGGCTGTCGCGATAGACGGGCCACCCCGAATGGATGTCGAATCCCTGCTCATGCGCCGCCTTGCACAAGGCTCCCGCGTCGAGGAAGTAGCGGTGCCGGACGAAAGGATTTTCGAGCACGTCCATCAGCCAGGAGTCGAAGCTGCGCGTGTGCGGAATGCTGTTCCATTTCGCGTCGAACAGCAGCTTCGCCGTTTCGAGCGCGGGACGGCCCGTCAGCACCTTGCCGGCCGCATGAATCGCCTTGAGCGCGAGCTCGAAGAAGCCGCCATAGCGCTCGTAGTAGGACACGACGGCGTAGCCGTCCGGGTTGAGCAGCCGGTGAAAGATGCCGAGCCAATTTTCAGTCGGCTGCACCGTGTAGATGAATCCTTCGGCATCGATGATGTCGAAGCGACGATCGCTGCGAAATCCTTCGACATCGAACGATACGAGTTCGCGCAGACGTTGAGCCTGGTTGAAATGCGCGAAGTAAGCCTGGATTTTCGCGTGCGCATGCCGGTTCGGCTCGGCGAGCGTCATGTTCGCGCCCCAGCCGGCAAACACCAGCGCGTTCTCACCGGAGTCAGGGCCGAATTCAAGCACGTCTGCGTCGCGGAACAACCGCGGCGGCAGCACCAGCTTGTCTGAAAACAACTCGCGCCGCAGGCCGGCATAGGCTTCGAGTTCGGCGGCGGATTTGAAATTCCCGAACGTCGGCAGGACGTCCTGACGTTCGTAATAGTTGAAGAGCTTGTCCTCAGCCATGCCGCGACCCTGCGGCGGCCTCGAGGCGATCGAGCTCGCTCCAGATGTCCGAGGGCGCGAAGATCGATACGATGTGGAGCGGACGCTTCACGTTTTCGCGCAGCCGTCTGCCGACCTTGTCTTCGTTCTCCTGGTTCACGGCCAGAAGGCAGACAAGCGGATCCGACTTGCCGGCGAGGTTCTCCGGCGGGCGGATCGGAATGCCGGTGCCGGGCAGGAACAAGCCCTGGCGCTCCTTCTGGTCGTCGACCGAGAGGTCGACGAGATCCGCGAGTTCATGGGCATTGGTGAAGGTGCAGGCGCGGCAGCCGGCGCCATAGATGGCGATCTCGGCGCCGTTGGCGCGGGCCTTGGCGAGGATCGGGCGAAGACGCGCGCCGTACTCCCTGGCGCGCTGGCCGAACCTTTCGCCGACGCCGGCAGGAGCGGGCGGAGGCCTCACGTCGCGCGTCGCGCGCCGGGCTGCGATCGCGAGGCTGCCGCCGCTGAAATTGTATTTCTTCACCGAAATCGCCTCGAAGCCGTGACGGGCCAGCAGCGCGAGCAGCGTCGGCTCGGTGAAGTAGCTGACGTGTTCCTCCCACAGGACCGAGAGATCACCTGCCGTCGAGCCGGGCGCGAAATCAGGCACGTCGATGAACAGCAGCCCGTCGTCGCGCAGCGCGATTTTCACGCAGTCGAAAAAGTTCTCGAAATCGACGATGTGCTCCAGCACCTGGCGCGAGACGACGAGGTCGAACCTGCCGGCCTCGGCGACCGCGTCATGACACAGCGCCGGGCTGATCATGTCGGCATAGACCTTGATGCCGCGCTCGCGGGCGATCTTGCCCGACACCGGGTTGGGCTCGACGCCCACCAAAACCTTCGCACCGCGTTCGCGAAGCCTGTCCATGAACAGGCCGTCGTTGCATCCGATCTCGAACACGGATTGATGGCTCGAGAATTTGGCGATGGTATCGAGCTCGTCGACCTGGTGCGGCTCCGGCTTCCAGCTGCTGAAATTGTAGTTGAATTGCCGGTACAGAATGTCGGGATCGATCGGCTTGACGATCTGGGGCAGGCCGCACTCGCCACACGCCAGCACCTCGAACGGATACCGTTCGTCCTGTTCGTCGCGGCTGTGCCGAAGCCGATGCGCAATCGGCATCTGTCCGAGGTCGATGACCGGGCGCAAATTGCTCGAATGGCAGAGGCGGCAATGATCAGTCATCGGTAGGAACCTCTGCTCGAATGGCTCGTGAAGTATGGCGATGGGCCAGATGCTCCGCGGCGAGCGCACCGGTCGATGTGACATAGTTCTGCACTGCCGCGGCATCGCTGCCATCCGGTGCCCAGTCGGGAAATGCCGTGCGGGAGGGATCGAACGGACCCGCGGTGGTTTCGTGAAACACCAGCCACTCCGAGGTGATCAGGATCGAGTGAAACAACTGCTCGGGCATCCGGTAGTAGCAGAGCGCGCCCCGGCCGTACGGCGCCATCTCGAGCACGTCGCGAATGCGGCCGTCATCCTCGAAGATCACGACCTGCGCAGTGCCCTCGATCAGATGAAACGATTCAGGTTTGCCAAAGTGCTTGTGAGGCCGCACATACGCCTCGCGATGATGCACGATCAGCATCTCGTGCAGGCCGGACGAGGGATCAGGATGCGTGCACAGCCGGCTGCGCAGACGCGGATTGCCCGCGGCGATGCGCTTCAGCTCCGCGATCGTGGCGTCGTTCGCCGTGACGATGGCGTCGTCCGAATAATACACTTCGGGATTTTGCGCTCGCAGCGAGGCCGGCCGGCGCAGGCCCGTTGCTTCATTCGAAGAAGATGAACCCATGGTCGCCCCGGTAGCCGCATTTGTCGTAGATCCAGGCCCACGTCTCCGGACCATGAAAACTCAGGCAGGTGAGCTGCCAGTAGAGCAGGTTCGCCTTCTCGCGCTCGTCGCGGAACGACTCCACCATCAGATATTTCGAGGTGCCGCGCCCCACGCGCTCGATCTCCGACACGGCGCGGAAGACGTCCTCGAGCGGAAGATTGTGGAGCACGCCGAGCGACACCACGAGATCGAAGCTGTGGTCGGGGTAGGGGAGCTCGACGGCGCTGCCGACCTTCAATTGCGGTCGCACCTCTTCCTTGGCGTTGGCAATGCCATAGTCGGAGATGTCGATGCCGGCGATGGTGAGGCCAGGGACGAGCTGGGTGAACTCGTAGAGCAAATAGCCCTTGCCGCAGCCGACATCGAGCACGCTCATCCCGGACTTGATGCCATAGCGGTCGATCAGGGTCTGGGCGAGCGGGCGCCAGCGTCCGTCGTAGCGGTAACCGCCATAGCCATAGCGGCGGTCGCCGTCCCAGTAGTCGCGCCCCCATTGCCGCGCGACGGTGGCGGATTCCGCCTTGTCGTGCTCGACGACCCGCTGAACGTAGTTCCGCTTGGTCGATGCGTGCATCGGCTGGAGCAGGTTGATCTCGGTCATTGTCCTCAACCGGTCCGCGGCGTCGTCACAGGATGGTCGCGAATTTGTTGACGAGCAGGATGTCCTCGACGGCCTGGATGTTGTCGCGCGAGGACAGCGTGATCTCCTCGACGGCCGCGTGCAGATCGCAGCCCTCGCTCAGTACGCGGTCATAGATCTCCCGCCGCCGTGCCTCGTCGGGCGGCAGCATGAAGATGCTGTAGAGAATCAGGCCGCGCAACCGGGGCAGCTCGTCGAGGATGTCCTCGAGCACCATGTAGCTGCCTTGCATGGTGTGCTCGGCGGCGCTGAGCAGATAATGCAGATTCTTCCGCCGCGCATAGTCGCGAATTACGATGTTCTGGACGTGCTGGGGAGTACGGCTGCCGTTCAGCGGCCGGGCGCCGATATAGCCGCGATGGCCGGCTCGCTCAGCCATGGAAACCTCCCGGGAGCCTGTATTGCATGCCGACACGTGTCGCCGGACGCAGCAGGATCGGTTCGAAGAATTCGCCAAATCGCTTGTCCGCGTAGGGCGACATGATGCTTTTGAAACGGCAGTTCATGCTCCAGCGCGAGCCGGCTTCCTCGTTGATGCGATTGCCGTGCATCAGGGTCTGGTTGAACAGCATCACGTGACCGTAGGGAATCTCGATGAACGTCGCGTGCGGCTTGATGGTCTGGTAGAGTTCCTCGGCGCTGCGCAGGCTGGCCATCCGGTCCTGCATCTCGCCGTTCAGGGATGGCGGCAGCAGATACATCGATTTGGTGCGGTGGACGTCGACCAGCGGTACCCACACCACGACCTCGAACGGCGAGTCGCCCGACCAGACGTCGGAATGGGTGGCGAGCAGCGACGAATCGTCTCCGGGCAGCTGGATGCTGAGATTGACGCGGCGCTGCATGCAGAGCTCGTTGCCGACGATGGTCTCGATCGTCGAGCGCGCCAGACGGAAATAGGTCGGCCGGAACCAGGGCTCGGCGTTGAGGCCGTTGAAGACGTGCAGCCGCAGGCCGTTGAGATCATCGACGCTCACCCGCGTGTGGATGGTGTCGAGCATCGCGTAGGGGTCGTTGCCGTGTGGCAGCTTCAGATAGTCCGCCGCGAGTTCGGCGGCGCGCCGCTGGATCCGGTCGAGCCCGGCGCGATCGTCGGCCGGCGTAGTGACGAAGCCGTCGTCGATGAAGCGTTGCGCCATTGCCTGCTCATCGGCCTCGAGGAAAGCCGTGTCCGTCATGCAAAGTACTCCCGGGCGGTCGCGCAAACATAGCTGATATCCGAGGCCGAGAGGAACTGGTTGATGGGAAGCGTGAGGATCTGATCCGCCTGCCGCTCGGTCACCGGGAACGCGCCGCGACCGTGACCCAGATGCGCCGCCGCCTGCTGGAGGTGGATCGGCACCGGATAGTGGATCGCGGTCTCGATGCCCTTGTCGGCAAGATATTTCTGGAAGTCGTCGCGACGGTCCGTCTGCACGACGAAGGTGTGGAACGTGTTGAACTCGATGTTGCGGCAAACCGGGATGAACAGGGGAAGGCCGGCGAGTTCGGCGCGGTATTGCGCGGCGTTGCTGCGCCGGCGTCCGATGACAGAGGGCAGGTGACGCAAGCGAATCCGGAGCACCTCGGCCTGGACCGTGTCGAGGCGTGACACGATGCCCCATTCCTGGACGTCACTGCGATTGATCAGGCCGTGATTGCGCAGGCGGCGAATCCTCGCGGCAAGCTCGGCGTCGGCAGTGACGACGAACCCGGCGTCGCCCGCGGCATTGAGGTTCTTCAGGGGGTGGGCGGAGAAGCAGCCGAACGTTCCGATGGTTCCGCTCATCCGCCCTTCATAGGTCGAGCCGACGGCCTGCGCGCTGTCCTCGATCACGGCGAGAGCATGCTTGGCGGCGATCGCCATCAGCGGGTTCATGTCGGCCATGCGCCCGGTCAGGTGCACCGGCATGATCGCCCTGGTCCGCGAGGTGACGGCGGCCTCGACTGCGGCGGGATCGATATTCTGGTCCGGTAGCACGTCCGCAAACACGGGCCTCGCGCCGACGGCGATGATGGCGGCGGTCGATGCCACGAACGAATTCGGCGGGGTGATCACCTCGTCCCCGGGACCGATGTTGAGCGCCCGCAACGACAGGATCAGCGCATCGGTGCCGGAATTCAGCGTCAGCACGTGCGGCGAGCCGAGATACGTTGTGAGCTCCTCTTCGAGCTTCGCGACGGCCGCGCCGCCGATGAAATCGCCGCGGCGGAACACACCCTCGACCGCCTGCATGATCTCGCCGCGCTCTTCCTCGAATTGCGCGGGAAGATTGACGTAACCGATGCGTCGGCAGCCGGTGTCAGCGTCCATGGCAGAACTTCCGGACGATCTCGATGACGCGGTCCTGCTGGGCGCGCGTCAGATGCTGGTCGACGGGGAAGCTGATGACCTCCTGGGCATGGCGGTCGGTGACCGGGAAGGTGCCCGGCGCGTAGCCGAGGTGCTTGAGACCTTCCTGCTGATACAGCGGGATGGGATAGTGGATCTTCGCTTCGATGCCGTTGTCCAGGCAGTATTTGTAGAGCTCGTCGCGACGCTCGGCGAACACCATGTAGAGATGGTAGACGTGCTTCACGTTGGGCCGGCGCGGCGGAATGCGCAGGCCGGGCAGGCCGGCAAGGCCCGAATCGTAATAGGCCGCGTTCTCGATCCGACGGCGCGTGATCTCGCTGGTCTGGCCGATCAGCCAGTTGCCGACGACCGCCTGGAGGGAATCGAGCCGCGAATTGCAGCCGAGGATCGCGATCTCGTCGCGATTCTTCATGCCGTGGTTGCGGATCAGACGAAGCCGCTCGTTCATCCCATCGTCATTGGTGACGACGACACCGGCATCGCCCCAGACGTTGAGGTTCTTGAGCGGATGCAGGGAGAAGCCGGCCGCGATACCGTGGGTGCCGGACCGTTTTCCCGCGAACTCCGACAGGATGCCCTGGCAGGAATCCTCGACCACGGGGATGTTGTGGCGCTGGGCGATCGCCATCAGCTTGCCCATGTCGGTGACCTCGCCGGTCAACTGAACCGGCATGATCGCCTTGGTCTTCTCCGTGATCGCGGCTTCGACGTAATCGACGTTCATGCAGAAGGAGTCGTCGCAGTCGACCAGCACCGGGGTCGCGCCGGTCTCGGCGATGGCGCCGACGGTGGCGATGAAAGTGTTGGCGGCCGTGATGACCTCGTCGCCATGGCCGATGCCGAGTGCCTTGAGCGGCAACTTGAGTGCATCGGTGCCCGATCCGACGCCGATGGCGTGACGCACGCCGATCAGCTCGGCAAAGCGCCGTTCGAATTCGGCGACCGGCTTGCCCAGGGTGAAGTCACCCGTCGCCACCAGTCGGCCGATCTCGGCCAGGATCGGTGCCGGGTCGGAGAATTGCTCGAGCAGATAGGAATATCGAACGTCCTGCATGGGGCCCGTCAGGTGGAATGAAGTTGCGGAGAGGAGGTGTGCGAGGCGGGGAGCGCGCGCGCGATCGAGGTCGCAATGGCGTCGGCGGAAAGTCCGTGCTTCTTCAGCAGCGAGTCCTGCGATCCGTAATTGTGCATGAACCGGTCCGGCAGCGACAACCGCAGCATCGCGGGCAGGCCGGAGCCGAGCTTGTCGATCAGCGCCTCGGCGACCGCGCTGCCGAGGCCGCCGGAGGGCACGTGCTCCTCCAGCGTCGCGACCAGCCTGGTGCCCCGGATCGCTTGCAGCAGCGCCTCGGTGTCGAGCGGCTTGACGGTGTGCATGTGCAGGATGCCGGCGCGAATGCCCTGCGCCGCCAGCAGATCCGCCGCAGCGAGTGCGCGCTGGAGCATGATGCCTGTCGTGACCATGACGACGTCGCCGGGGGGCCGCATCAGGATGGCCTTGCCGATCTCGAAGCCGTGCTCGGCCTTCGAGACGATTGCGTCGCCACCTTTGCCGAGCCGGATGTAGATCGGTCCGGTCCAGTCGAGCGTTTGCTCCATCAGCCGCGCCGCCTCGTCGGCGTCGCACGGGCAGACCACCGTCATGTTCGGCAGCGCCCGCATGATAGCGATGTCCTCGATCGCCTGGTGAGTGGGGCCGAGCGGCGCGTAGACGAGCCCGCCGCCATTGGCGATCAGCCGCACCGGTAGATTATGCAGGCAGAGATCGACGGCGACTTGCTCGTAGCAGCGGCGGGTGAGGAATGTGGCGATGGTGTTGACGTAGGGCACGAAGCCTTCCATCGCGAGACCGGCCGACATGCCGATGATGTGTGCTTCCGAAATGCCTTCGATCAGATGGCGCTTGGGAAACTCCTTGCTCATCGCGCGCAAGGTGCCCGCGCCGGGATCGGAGCCGATGTAGAGCACACGCTCGTCGCGCGCGGCGAGCTTGTGGACCATGTTCATCGCGGTGTTGCGCATGAGGAGCCGATCAAAAATCGCCGACGGCGACGCGGATGGCGTCGAGCTCGCCGTCGGTGAGCTTGTTCTTGTGATGCCAATCGGCGTTGGATTCCGCGGCCGGCAGACCCTTGCCCTTGACGGTATGGCAGATGATCGCGGTGGGCTTTCCCGGAACGGCCGGGACCTGCTTCAGGACGGTGCGCAGGGCGCCGACGTCGTGGCCGTTGAGCTCCTGGACGGCAAAGCCGAAGCTGCGCCATTTGTCCGCGAGCGGCTCCAGCGGCAGGACGTAATCGGTGGGCCCGTAGCTCTGCAGCTTGTTGTAGTCGATCAGCGCGACCAGATTGTCGAGCCCGTGCTTGGCGGCGCCCATGGCGGCTTCCCACACAGACCCCTCGTTGATCTCGCCGTCGCCGAGCAGGACGAAGGTGCGATAGGAGCGCTCGCGCATGCGCGCGGCGAGCGCGAGGCCGACACCGATCGACAGGCCGTGTCCGAGCGCGCCGGTCGAGGCCTCGACACCCGGCACCATACCGTACTCGGGATGTCCGCCTAAAATGCTGTCGGGGCCGCAGAAACCGTCCAGCTCCGACAAAGGAAAGAAGCCGCGATCGGCCAACAGCGCATAGAGTGCCAGACAGCCGTGTCCCTTGCTGAGGATCGCGCGGTCGCGGGCCGGATCGCGCGGGTTGTCCGGATCGATCCGCAGCACGTCGTCGTAGAGCACGCGGACCATCTCGATCAGCGACAACGCCGGACCGACATGTCCGCGCCCCGCGGAGCGGACAGAACCGAGCACCAGGCGGCGCAGATAAAGGCTGCGCTCATCCAGCGTGCAGGTGAGGGCGGCTTCAGCGTGAGGTGAGATCTGGGTCACTTCGGTAAATCGGTTGGCCGAATCGTCTGGTGAAGCCGGCGGGCTTTGTCGAGCTGACCGGCGAGGCGGATCCTAACATCGCCACCTTGCGCAGCCATTGCGCGCCGGGAGCGGCTGTCCGGCAAATAGGCGTTCAGGACAATCAGGCACCAGATTCCCTTGAACACAGGATACAGTACGTCACGTCGGATCGCAAACGCGTCATCGCTCGCCTCGAAGGCGCGCGACAGCCGTTCGATCAAGCGATTCGCGCTCGCTTCAGGCAGGTTGCTGCCGGGGTGAATGGCGGTGTCGGACACGAGCTTGACCGGATCGTCCCAGCCGAAATATTCGAAGTCGATGAATCGCAAGCGCCCGTCTTCGGCGCGCAACGCGTTGTGCAGTCCGAAATCGGACGGACTTAGCGCGCGATGGCTGGGCGCGAGGTCCGCCGTTGGATCCCAGCCCAGTTCCGCGTAGCGCCGGCGGAGCTGCCGAATCGCGACGCCAGTGCTGGGAACCAGGCTGCCTTCCATGAACGCGCGCAGGTCGGGATGATCATCCGAAGCCCGCCTCAGTCCGTCCAGCCGCTGCTCGTACTGGGCGATGGCCGCTTCGGGCGAAAAGATGCTGGCTGAGGCGTTGCGCAGATTTTGCGCGCCTTCGGCCTCGCGCAGCTTCTGCAGCTCGATGAGGAAATCGGCGAGCTGATCGGCATCGTCGCCTTGGGGGCGCAGCACCGCGGCCTCGCCGTCGAACCATTGGTACAGCGCGCAGAACGCATCTGCGTCCTTCGCGACCGGCTGCGGTGTCGACGTGATGCCGTGGCGCGCCAGGAACGAGAGCGCATCATACTCCTGTCCCAGGCGATCGCGCCCGTCGGACGGATAATGCTTGAGGGCGAGGGGCGGTCCCTCCGCCATCTCCAGCCGAAACACCCTGTTGTTGCCGCCGGACCGTGCCGGCTGGGCGGTTGCGACACGCGCACCGGCCAGGCGGCTGCCGATCGCTATCGCATCCGGCGCGGTGATGTCGGTCTCGCTCATGCCGCAAACACCTCGCGGCGGATATCGGCCCATGTCGCGATCGGCTTGCAGTGTTCGGGGTGGGGAGGCTGCGCCTGCGTGAACAGGATCGATCGCGTGGTCTTCGGAAAATGCGGTTGCTCGAAGACGTCGACGAGATCGTCGATGAAGACGTCGAGCTCCAGGCGCGCGAGCCTCGCGACTTTGGCGGCCAGTGTGTCCTCGAAATAGACGTCGCCGATGGCCAGCGCCGCATCCGCAGCGTCGATCAGGCTGGCTTCCCGTAGCCAGCTGCGCGCGGCGTCACGCAGGTCGATGCGGTCGGGGTCCTGATGACCGAATCGGGTCTTGTGGCTGACGATGGAGACCTTCGCGCCGGTCTGCCTGCACGCCGCCAGGAATTCCCGCACTCCGGGATAGATCTCGGCGCCGCCAATTCCCTTGCCGTAGACGAAGCCTTGCAGTCCTTGCCAGGCGAGCTCGCCGCCCGCGCGGGACCGGAGATGATCCCGTAGGTCGGTCTTCAGCCCCTCCCATCCTTCCGGCACCAGCCCACGCTGACGTGCGACGGCGGCAAAGACCTTGTCGTAGCAGATGATCGTGTTGTCGAAATCGATGCCGATCCGCACGCCGCTCACTTCAGGCTGATGTTCTGCATCATCTTGATGTTGAAGTACCGGGGGTCGTTGAGCGAGTTCGGCAGGCGGCCCCCCTTGAAGGCGTTCACGAGTCCGGACACGGCCTGCTCGATCGTGTGGGTCGGCGCAAAGCCGAGCTCGCGGCGGATCTTCTCCGAAGAGACGTGGTAGGAGCGGAGATCGTCGGTCGGCTCGACGACGACGTCGACATTGCTGCCGACCACCGACTTGACGATGTCGGCGATCTTCATCAGCGAATGGTTCTCGTAGCCGATATTGTAGGTCTTGCCGTCGATCTTTGCGTCATCCTGCTGGAGCAGGAACAGATAGGCGGCTGACATGTCCTCGATGTGCAGATTGGGCCGGCGCTGCGTTCCACCGAACACGCGGATGCGGCCGGTGTTGACCGCGAGATTCGTCAGGATGTTGACGACAACGTCGAGCCGTTGCCGCGGTGCGTAGCCGCAGACGGTGGCGGGGCGAACCGTGCATGTGACGAAGCCGGGCGCGGCCTCGTCGGCAAGGTCGGTCTCGCACATCGCCTTGAACTTCGAGTAGTCCGTGAGCGGCTCGCAGGACAGGTTCTCGGTCACCTCGGCTTCGTCCTTGATGCCGTAGACGCTGGACGAGGAGGCGTAGATGAAGCGCTTGATGCCCGCCTTCTTGGCGGCGCGCACCATCGGCCGGAAGCAGTCGTAATTGATGGACTTGCCGAGCCCCGGATCCAGCTCGAACGACGGGTCGTTGGAGATGCAGGCGAGGTGAATCACGGCGTTGTTGCCGCGCAGGGCCTCGTTGATCGCGGCTTCGTCACGGATGTCGCCCTTGATCAGGCGCAAATCGGGATTGTTGCGGACGCCATCGAACACGTCCTCGCCATACATGAACAGATCGAGCACGGTGACCTTGTGGCCCGCAGCGAGCAACTGGGGAACCAGCACGCTACCGACATAGCCGGCACCACCGGTGACCATCACATTCCATTTTTGACCAATCACTGTCGTTCTCCAGTATCTGCCGTCGCGCTACTTCAATAACGCGGTGACGAACTTGACCAGCGGCACCTTCTCGACCGAACTGCGGTGGCCGACGATCCCGACCTTGATCGCGCCGGCCGCGTTGCCGATGAAGGCGACGTCCTCGATATTGCCGCCGGCGGCGACCAGCGGCGCGGTGATCGTCAGGAAGGCATCCCCCGCGCCGACGGTATCGACGACGGTCTTGGTGAAGGCGGGGACGCGCGTGACGCCGGTTTTCGACGAGAAGGGGTAACAGCCGAAGGAGCCGTGCGTGATGATCATGTTGTCGCAGTCGATCTTGCCATGCAGGCCGGCCTCGATCACGGACGCGATGTCGCTGAACTTGTCGGTTGCGGCCAGACGCGCCTCCGGCGCATCGATGCAGATGTAGTCGGCCCGCGGATACCTCGTGATCAAATTGTAGCCGTGATTGCCGCTGTTGCTCTGGGCATTGACCGCCAGGAACTTGGAGTTGGCGATCAGGGTGTCGATCGTGCTCGACGCGATCATGCCGTGACCGAAATCGGTGGCGATCACCACGTCCGCGCCACGGACGCGCTCCGTCGTGATACGGTCGATCTCCTTCCGATCGGCCTCGTCGAGCGGCGTATCGTCCATGGTGTAGACTTCGAAGAGCTTGTGCAGATAGCCGAGCTCGACGTACCGCGATTTGCGGGTCGTCGGACGGCCCTGAAGGCGGATCGGCGTCAACGTGACATTCGGGCGGACATGCTCACGAATGAACTCCTCGGGGTAGTCGTTGCCACCCAGCGTCGTGACGATCTCCACCGACTTGCAGAAGCTCGCGACATGGTTCGCCGCGGCAATGACGCCGCCGGCAAATTGCTCGCCGCTCTTGAACAGCGTGGCGACGATGTTTTCCTTCGAGGCCTTTCCGAGCGCCGTGACGTACTGGTATTCGTCGATGATGGTGTCGCCGACCAGCACGACGTGCATGTCCTGCACCTTGTCGATCAGCTTCAGCAGGCGATCGGCGCCGCCACCTTCGCGGACCTTTTGCAGGTAGTCGCGGAGTGGAGGGTCGTAGATGTCGAAATACCGGTTCACCAGCGACGAGGAGCTAAACGTCACGTCGCGCGTGAACACGATGCGTCCGCCGTGACGCTCGACGGCGTCGCGCTCGCTCTGGATCTTGCCAGTTACATCGTCCTCGGGGTTTTCATAGTCAGACCCCTTCACATAGATGTCCGGCCGCACCGTATCCAGGATCGGCTCGGCGCTGGAGGTGTGATTGATGCCGACCCAATCGACCGTCGCGAGCGAGGCCAGCATCTCGGCCCGCATGTTTTCGGGGAAGATCGGCCGACCCGGTCCCTTGTTGACGTAACGGTCGGCGGTAATCGTCACCATGACGACGTCGCCCTCGTTGCGCGCCGCCTGGATGTGCCTGATATGGCCGAGATGCACGAGGTCGAAGACGCCGTGGCAGAGTGCAACTTTCCGGCCCCGCGCTTGCGTGGACCGCGCGATCTCGCCCAGTTCCTCGATCGTCTTGATCTTCTCGTGCGCCGCCAGCTGGTCGTTCAACGCGGGTCTGTCGGTCGGAATATTGCCCATGTGAATAACCTAAAGCGCCAGCCGGCCTCAGCCGGGCGGCCCGGAATTGATCGATTCGCGGCAACGATACCGGGTGAACCTGTTCACTGGCTTGCCTTCTGCGGCGCGCCGGACGCCGCGTCGTTGTTGTCCCCCAGATATTTGAACCAGCCCTTCGTGGCGTCCGCGATCTTGTCCACCGTCCACAGGGGGGCGTCCTTGTACTGATCCATCGACTTCAGCATCGTCGCGACCCCGCCCTCAAATTTTACCTTCGGCGTCCATTTCAGGACCCGCTTGATCTTGGTGATGTCGGCATAGGTGCAATCGGGTTCGCCGGGACGCTTGGGAATGTGGACCTTGTCGCCGCCGAGAAGCTCGATCAGCCGGTTGACACTGTAGGTGTTGTCGGAGCCGACGTTGAAAACTTCGTTCGAGACCTCGGAGCGCGCGGCGGTCACAAAAGCATCGGCGACATCGCTGACGAAGGTGAAGTCGCGGGTCTGCTCGCCGTCGCCGACCACCGTGAAGGGCTTGCCGGCGAACTTCTGCGCCATGAACACGCCGAACACGGCACCGTAGGTGCCCGTGGTGCGATGGCGCGGCCCGTACACGTTGAACAGGCGCAGCGCGACCGCGGGCAGCTTGTAGACCTGGCACCAGTGCATGACGCACTGCTCGCCCAGATTCTTGGTGAGGGCATAGGGATACATCGGCCGGATCTCGGCGCTCTCCGGCGTCGGATAGACGTCGGGAATTCCGTAGCAGGAGGACGACGCGGCATAAACGAAGCGGCTGACGCCGGCCTGCCGTGCAGCCTCGAGAACGTTGACCGTGCCGTCGACATTGGCGCGGTGATACGGGATCGGGGACTCGATCGAGGGAACGATGTCGGCTAGCGCGGCGAGATGGAACACCCAGTCGATGCCCTCGAAATGCGGCGTGATCGATTCGAGTTCGGTGACGTCGGCCCGTACGATCTTGAGTCGACTCGAATCGACGCGCGAGGCCAGATTTTCGGGGCGTCCAATCACGAAATTATCGAGCGCGATGACCTCGTGGCCATCGTCGAGGAGGCGGTCGACGAGGTGACTGCCGATGAAGCCGGCGCCACCGGTAACGATGCATTTCATAGGAACATCCGTGATGCGAATGCCCAGCGAAACAGGCCCGCCAATGTTGTGTGTAAGGTGGAAACCGAATCGGCTGCTGGTCAACTTCGAAGGTAATATACCTTTGCAATCGCTGGTGATAGCCGGTATCAGGGCGTCATGTCGCCGTCGAGCCGCGAGCCCATGCCTGCCGAGTCCGTCGATCCCGATCACAAGGCTTTCCTTGTCGACTACGTAGGGCGGCTCCATCGTGCGACGGCAATTGACGACGGGGTTTTCGCCAGGATTTCCGCCACCCGCACGGCCTGGTTGCGTGCGCGCGAGCGGGGCGGCCGCGTCATCTTCATCGGCAATGGAGGGTCGGCCGGCATCGCCTCGCATCTCGCGATCGATCTGGCGAAGAACGCATCGGTGCCAGCGCTCTGCTTCAGCGATGCCAGCATGATGTCGTGCCTCGCCAATGATTACGGTTTCGAGGACTGGCTTGCGCATGCTGTGAGGCTGAGCGCCCGCGCCGGCGATTGCCTCGTCGCGATCAGCTCGTCGGGACGCTCGAAGAACATTCTCAATGCGGTCGCGCAGGCGCGGACGATGAAGCTCGATGTGGTCACGCTGTCGGGCATGAACGCGGAGAATCCGCTGCGCAATCTCGGCGACGTCAATTATTACGTCGACAGCCGCAGCTACAACATCGTCGAGACCACGCATCAGTTCTGGATGATGGCCGCGATCGACCTCATCATCGGTCGGGCGGAATATCCGGCGTCCTGAGGCGGTGCCGTCGATCTGATCACCACGGGGTGAGATTGCCTCACCTGTTCGCATGTCTCCGTCTTACGGTCCTACGATGAAAAACCTGTTCTACGTCCGTCATACCTGCCGCCTCTGTCATTCGGACAAGCAAGAGCTTGTCGTCCCGATGGCAGGCATGCCCATTGGCACGCCGAACTTCCAGGTGCCGGACGCAAGCGTCGACGATCCCGTCTTTCGGGCCGCGGTGCCGATGGCGCTGCACCTGTGCGCGGACTGCGGCCACCTGCAGATTCTCCACGTCGGCAATCCAGAGATCCAGTACCGAAACTACGTTTATACCACCTCGCTCTCGCTTGGTCTGCGGGAGCACTTCGCAGCCTATGCCAACGACGTCGTCAGCCGGTTCGCCATCGCGCCGGGCTCGCTGGTCGTCGAGCTCGGCAGCAACGACGGATCGCTGCTCGGTTTCTTCAGGGAGCGCGGCATGCGGGTGCTGGGTGTCGATCCCGCCGTCGACATCGCGCGGCGTGCGACGGAAGCGGGAATCGAGACCATCGGCGATTTCTTCACCGATGCCATCGGCCGCCGCATCCTGCAAAGCCATGGCGCGGCCAGCATCGTGATCGCCAACAACATGATCGCCAATGTCGACAATCTCGACCCGCTGGTGATCGGCGTTCGCGACGTGCTTGCGCCGGACGGGCTGTTCGTGTTCGAAACGCAGTATGGCGTCGACGTCACCGAGAAGAACCTTCTCGACACCGTCTATCACGAGCATCTGTCGTATTTTAACATCAAGCCGCTGACGCGCTTCTTCGCGCGGCTTGGCATGGAATTGATCGACGTCCGGCACATCGAGACCAAGGGCGGCTCGATCCGGGTGACGGTGCAGCGTGCTGGCGGCGCGAAGACACCGTCCGCGGAGGTCGCGCGCTTCATTGCCGAGGAAGACCGGCTCGGCGTCGACCAGCCGGCCTACTATGTGCCCTATGCGAAGAGGATCGCCGCGATCCGCGACGAGCTGGTCGCGATGGCCGATGCCGCCCATGCGCGCGGCCGGCTCGTGGCCGGCTACGGCGTCTCGGTCGGGACCACGACCCTGCTGCCGCAGTTCGGCCTGGAGAACAAGATCGACTTCCTGGTGGACGACGACCCCAAGAAGGGGAACGTGATGGCCGGCCCGGGATACGACATCCCGATCCTGCCGCCCGCCGCCCTTTACGAGCGCAAGCCGGCGTTCGTCGTCGTCTTCGCCTGGCGCTATGTGGATCCGATCCGGGCCAAGCATGCCGGCTATTTCGCCGAGGGCGGAAAGTTCGTTGTGCCGTTGCCGGGCATTTCGATGATCGATCGGGCCGATTGACCTTGAGGGGCGGCGGCTGAGGGGGCCCGGTGGTGTCGTCCTGCGAGGAACTGGCTGAGGCCCTGGGACGGCGCATTGCAGGCGGCAGATAAGCCCTTGATCGGCCTGATCTCTGGTCGGTCGCCCGCGGAGTCGGTTTACCCTGGCGGATCCTCTCTATCTTGACCTTTGGTCCCATCCGCAGTAGATACCCCGCACTCGCAGCCGGCCCGTTAGACGCGGATCTCCGGCGCGGCTTTGAAATCCCCGAACAATCGAGCCCGGTTTCCGGCTCATCCTTCGAGACAGAGGGCTGGGCCAACGGCGGCTGTTCGGATCCCTGAAATTCATTCGCGTCTGTCGACGGACGTTGGACATCAAACGATGGCAGTCAGCCCGTTCAAGTTCTTGCAGGAAGTGCGCTCGGAGACCGCCAAGGTTACCTGGCCGACCCGCCGCGAGACCACGATCACCACCATCATGGTGTTCGTCATGGTCGCCGTGGCCTCGATCTTCTTCTTCGCTGCCGACCAGATCATCCGTTACCTCATCACCTTCCTTCTGGGCATTCACTGATGGCAACAGCAACGGCTCAATTGTCTGACAAGCGCTGGTACATCGTCCACGCCTATTCGAATTTCGAGAAGAAGGTCGCCGAATCGATCCGCGAGCAGGCCAAGCAGCGCGGGCTCGAGGAGCTGTTCGAGCTGGTGCTGGTTCCGACCGAGAAGGTCACGGAGGTGCGCCGCGGCCGCAAGATCGACGCCGAGCGCAAGTTCTTCCCGGGCTACGTGCTGGTGAAGATGAAGCTGACCGACGAGGCGTTTCATCTGATCAAGAATACGCCGAAGGTGACCGGCTTCCTCGGCGCGGAAAACAAGCCGATGCCGATCTCGGAAGCCGAAGCCATGCGCATTCTGCACCAGGTTCAAGAGGGCGTGGAGCGGCCGAAGGCGTCGGTGTCGTTCGAGATCGGCGAGAACGTGCGCGTGGCCGATGGCCCGTTTGCCTCGTTCTCGGGTGTGGTCGAGGAAATCGACGAGGCGCGCTCGCGCGTGAAGGTCGCCGTGTCGATCTTCGGCCGCGCCACGCCGGTCGAACTGGAATTCGGTCAGGTCGAGAAGGTCTGATCGCGTAGGCGTGAGACTTCGGTCTCGCGCAAAAAGAGGCCGTGGGAGGGAGAGGGCGGTTGCCAGCCGCATCCGACCCAGACCACGAACCTGAAACCGCCGGCCCAGGCCGGCCCAACAGGAGTGATACATGGCAAAGAAAGTGACCGGATACCTGAAGCTTCAGGTCCCGGCCGGTGCGGCGAATCCTTCGCCCCCGATCGGTCCCGCGCTCGGTCAGCGCGGTCTCAACATCATGGAGTTCTGCAAGGCGTTCAACGCCCAGACCCAGAAGGAAGAGAAGAACACCCCGATCCCGGTGGTCATCACCATCTATGCGGACCGTTCCTTCACCTTCGAGATGAAGACGCCGCCGATGTCCTTCTTCCTCAAGCAGGCTGCCAAGATCCAGTCCGGCTCCAAGGCGCCGGGCCGTGACAAGGCGGGTGCGGTGACCAAGGCGCAGGTGCGCGAGATCGCCGAGAAGAAGATGAAGGATCTCAATTGCGACTCGATCGAGTCGGCCATGAAGATGGTCGAGGGCTCTGCCCGTTCGATGGGTCTGGAAGTGGCGGGGTAAGGGCTCATGGCAATCGGAAAACGTTTGAACAAAGCCCGCGAAGGTATTGATCGCGAAAAGCTTTACCCGCTCGCGGACGCCATCAAGATGGTCAAGGAACGCGCGAAAGCGAAGTTCGACGAAACCATCGAGGTCGCGATCAATCTCGGCGTCGATCCGCGTCACGCCGACCAGATGGTCCGCGGCGTTGTGACCCTGCCGAACGGCACCGGCCGTACGCTCCGCGTGGGCGTGTTCGCCCGCGGCGCCAAGGCCGACGAGGCCAAGGCTGCCGGAGCCGATGTCGTCGGCGCCGAGGACCTGGTCGAGAAGGTGCAGAACGGTACGATCGATTTCGACCGCTGTATCGCAACCCCCGACATGATGCCGCTGGTCGGCCGCCTTGGTAAGGTGCTCGGCCCGCGCGGCCTGATGCCGAACCCGAAGATCGGCACCGTGACCATGGACGTCACCGGCGCCGTAAAGGGCGCCAAGGGCGGCTCGGTCGAGTTCCGCGTCGAGAAGGCCGGCATCCTGCAGGCTGGCGTCGGCAAGGCCTCGTTCACCGAGGAAAAACTGGTCGAGAACATCAAGGCTCTGGCTGACGCTGTCTCCAAGGCCAAGCCGGCCGGTTCCAAGGGCACCTACATCCAGCGCGTTGCGGTGTCTTCGTCGATGGGCCCCGGCGTGAAGGTCGAGCCGGGCACCATTCTCGGCTAAGGTTTGTAAATTGTATGAGGCGAGGGGCGGAATTGGGCAACCGATTCCGCCCCTCGTCGTTTGTGACGGCGTTCACCGGAAACAAGAACAATGACTGACAAGGTCCTGATCTACTCGCGCTTTCCCAAGACGATGATGGCGCGCTTCGCCGAGCGGTTCGAGCTGCTCGACACCGGCGGCAAGCCGGCGCGGGAGATGTTTTCGGCCGACGCGCTCGGCGATATCCGCGCAGTGCTCACCGCCGGCGGCACGCCGCTGGGCGCGGAGGCGATGGACCTGTTTCCGAAGCTCGGGGCCATCGTCTGCTACGGCACCGGCTATGACGGTGTTGACCTGAAGGCCGCTGCTGCCCGCAACATTGCGGTCGGCCATAGCCCGGGTGCCAATGCGGCCTCGGTCGCCGACATCGCGATGACCCTGATGCTCGCGGCGACGCGGCGAATCCTGGTGGCCGACCAGTACGTCCGTAGCGGCGATTGGGCGGCGTCAAAGCCCTCGCCGATGATGCGTCCGCAGGCCGGGATGCCGGGCCGCCGCATCGGCGTCTACGGCATGGGCGAGATCGGCCGCAAGATCGCAGCGCGCTGCGCATCCTTCGAGAGCGAAATCGGCTATTTCAGCCGCAGCAAATTCGATCTGCCCTATCAATATTTCCCGACCCTGGAGGCGCTGGCCGACTGGTGCAGCGTGCTGATGATCGCGGTCCGGGCAGGAGCCGAGACCCAGCATGCCGTCAGCGCCGATATCCTCAAGCGCCTCGGGGCGGACGGTTATGTCGTCAACATCTCCCGCGGCTCGGTGATCGACGAGAAAGCCCTGGTGGTGGCGCTCACCGACAAGACCATCGCCGGAGCCGGTCTCGATGTCTACGACAAGGAACCGCACGCTCCGGACGCGCTGACGGCGCTGCCCAACGTCGTGTTCGCTCCCCATATTGGCGGCCACACCCTAGAATCGCACGTCGCCATGCAGAACTGCGTGCTGGCGAACCTGACCGCATTTTTCGAGGGCAAGAAGCTGCCTTACGGGGTCAAATGAGCTGAAACCGGCCCTTTTTGGCTACGGTCAAGCGCGAGCGGCAAGGGGTTGGAACTGGTGTGAATTTTGCTCTTGGCAAGCAGGCCCCGAGCGGTTAAAGAACCGCTTCCGGACGTGCCGGCCTCGGCTGGCGCGTTCGTGCACGCATTCCGAAAACAAGAGATGGAGATCATTCCTTTTCAGGCCGTCCGTGAGGATTTGCCGGAAAAGGAGGGAAATTCGTCGGTTGTGGGATGCGGGCAGAGGTCGGACGGTTCGCCGGCTGACCTTGTCCTGTCCAAGACTGCAGGCGCCCGCGGGGAATTTCGATTTCTCAACGGCTTAATCGCATGGCCTGCATAGACGGGTGAAGACCGGATTTCACTTCGTGACCACCTTAGGGTCGGTTGCGGAATGGGTTTGGTTCGGACCTCGACACGCCGTGGGCCCCTGTGGGCTCCCGGAGGGCAGGCTTTGAATTGTCGTCTTGCCCGGCGTGTCCGATGGGTTTGGCCCTGAGGTTCAGGTTTGGGCGGGACGATGGGTGCAACCCGGCGGTCCCGCTTTCGCGATGACCGCCAACCGGAAAGAGCTTGCTGTGGAACGAGCGGCAAAAAAGGAAGCGGTCGAACAGCTCAATGGGGTCTTCAAGACCACGAGCGTCGCGGTCGTTGCCCAATATTCCGGCCTGACCGTTGCCCAGATGCAGAAGCTGCGCTCGCAGATGAAGCAGGCTGGCGCCTCGGTGAAGGTCTCGAAGAACCGTCTCGCCAAAATTGCTCTTGAAGGCACTGACGTCGTTGCCATCGGCCCCATGCTGAAGGGACCGACCGTGATCGCCACTTCGGACGATCCGGTAGCGGCGCCAAAGGTCGCCGTCGAATTCGCCAAGGCGAACGAAAAGTTCGTCATCATTGGCGGCTCGATGGGAAAGACCGTCCTGAATGTCGACGGCGTGAAGGCACTTGCCTCGCTGCCGTCGCTTGACGAACTGCGCGCCAAGATCGTCGGCCTGCTTGTGGCCCCGGCGACCAAGATCGCTCAGCTCGCCAACGCGCCCGCGGGCAAGCTCGCGCGCGTCATCCAGGCTTATGCCTCAAAGGGCGAAGCGGCCTGACGCCCTTCGCAAAACTCAAACCCGAACCAGACTTACATTCAAGGAAACTGAACAATGGCTGACCTGCAGAAGATCGTTGACGACCTCTCGAGCCTCACCGTGCTCGAAGCTGCCGAACTCGCGAAGCTCCTCGAAGAGAAGTGGGGCGTTTCGGCTGCCGCGGCTGTCGCCGTGGCCGGCCCGGCTGGTGGTGGCGCTGCCGCCGCTCCGGCCGAAGAGAAGACCGAGTTCACGGTCGTTCTTGCCGCCGCCGGCGACAAGAAGATCGAGGTCATCAAGGAAGTCCGCGCCATCACCGGCCTGGGCCTCAAGGAAGCAAAGGACCTCGTTGAGGGCGCGCCGAAGCCTGTCAAGGAAGGCGTGAACAAGGACGAAGCCGAGAAGCTCAAGGCCCAGCTCGAGAAGGCTGGCGCGAAGGTCGAGCTCAAGTAAGCATCGCTTACTGGCACGAGATCCCGGTCAGCATCAGCGCAACCGGGATCTCGGTCCACTCCCCGAAAGGGATGGGCCAGATGCAAAAGGCGTGCGACGGAACCGCCCGACGCAGGTCGAACACGAAAAAGTGTGGGGATTTGAGGGTTTATCCCTCGAATCTGCACTAATGTCGCCCCATATCGGGTCGGCAGCACGAAAGCGCGGTGGGCAGGGATGTCGCATTCCCTGTAAGCCGTTGGGAGAGCAAGCTATTTCGGGCTTTTGCAGTCCGTGAAGAGGATGGTTGTGACGGGCGGGCGCGCTCCTGCGCCCCGCGCGTCGTTTTGCGTTTTGAAGGTCTGAAGAACAGATTCAGGACATTCCTGCCTGAAACTGAGTCTCCGGCCCCCAAGACGGGTTCGAAAAAATTCAACCCGGGGAGCGGCGGTCGCCGCGTTCCGGAGGGCGCGCCCAAATCGGGCGACGAAAATGAGAGGCCACGATGGCGCAGCAGACATTCACCGGTCGCAAACGCGTTCGCAAGTTCTTCGGACACATCAAGGAAGTGGCCGAGATGCCGAACCTCATCGAGGTTCAGAAGGCGTCCTATGATCAGTTCCTGATGGTCGACGAGCCCCAGGGCGGGCGGTCGGACGAGGGCTTGCAGGCGGTGTTCCGCTCGGTGTTCCCGATCTCCGACTTCTCGGGCACCTCGATGCTGGAATTCGTCCGCTACGAGTTCGAGCCGCCGAAATACGACGTCGACGAGTGCCGCCAGCGCGGCATGACCTTCGCGGCCCCCCTCAAGGTGACGCTGCGCCTCATCGTGTTCGATATCGACGAGGAAACCGGCGCGAAGTCGGTCAAGGACATTAAGGAGCAGGACGTCTACATGGGCGATATCCCGCTCATGACGATGAACGGCACCTTCATCGTCAACGGCACCGAGCGCGTCATCGTCTCGCAGATGCACCGTTCGCCGGGCGTGTTCTTCGACCACGACAAAGGCAAGACCCATTCGTCGGGCAAGCTGCTGTTCGCCGCCCGCGTGATCCCGTATCGCGGCTCCTGGCTCGACATCGAGTTCGATGCCAAGGACATCGTCTATGCGCGTATCGACCGTCGCCGCAAGCTTCCGGTGACGTCGCTGATGTTCGCGCTCGGCCTCGACGGCGAGGCGATCCTCAGCACCTTCTACAAGAAGATCCAGTACAAGCGGATCAAGGAAGGCTGGCGCGTTCCGTTCGACGCCAATCGTTTCCGCGGCTACTCGACCATCAACGACCTGATCGACGCCGATACCGGCAAGGTCGTGCTCGAAGCCGGCAAGAAGCTCACCGTGCGCGGTGCGCGTCAGATGCAGGAGAAGGGCCTGAAGGCGCTGCGCCTGTCGGATGCGGAGCTGGTCGGCAACTACATCGCCGAGGACCTCGTCAATCCCAAGACCGGCGAGATCCACGCGGAAGCCGGTGAAGAGATCACCGACAAGTCGATGAAGGCTCTCAACGAGCAGGGCTACAAGGAGTTGCCGCTGCTCGACATCGACCATGTCAATGTCGGCGCCTACATCCGCAACACGCTCTCGGCCGACAAGAACATGACGCGCGAGGACGCGCTGTTCGACATCTACCGCGTGATGCGTCCCGGCGAGCCGCCGACGCTGGATTCGGCGCAGGCAATGTTCCAGTCGCTGTTCTTCGACGCCGAGCGCTACGACCTCTCGGCGGTCGGCCGCGTCAAGATGAACATGCGCCTCGACCTCGATGCGCCCGACACCCAGCGCACGCTGCGCAAGGAAGACATCCTCTCCGTCATCAAGACGCTGGTGGATCTGCGCGACGGCAAGGGCGAGATCGACGACATCGACCATCTCGGCAACCGCCGTGTGCGTTCGGTCGGCGAGCTCATGGAGAACCAGTACCGCATCGGGTTGCTCCGCATGGAGCGCGCGATCAAGGAGCGCATGTCTTCGGTCGACATCGACACGGTCATGCCGCAGGACCTGATCAACGCCAAGCCGGCGGCCGCCGCCGTGCGCGAGTTCTTCGGCTCCTCGCAGCTCTCGCAGTTCATGGACCAGACCAACCCGCTGTCGGAGATCACCCACAAGCGCCGTCTCTCGGCGCTTGGACCGGGCGGTCTGACCCGCGAGCGCGCCGGCTTCGAGGTGCGCGACGTGCATCCGACGCATTACGGCCGCATCTGCCCGATCGAGACGCCGGAAGGTCCGAACATCGGCCTGATCAACTCGCTCGCGACCTTCGCGCGCGTGAACAAGTACGGCTTCGTCGAGACCCCTTACCGCAAGGTCAAGGACGGCCGCGTCACCGACGAGGTCGTGTACCTCTCGGCGATGGAAGAGGGCCGCTACACGGTCGCGCAGGCCAACGTGCCGCTCGATCCGAAGGGCCGCTTCACCGAAGATCTCGTGGTCTGCCGTCACGCCGGCGAAGTCTTGCCGGTGACCCCGGACAAGGTCGACTACATGGACGTGTCGCCGAAGCAGCTCGTTTCGGTCGCAGCCGCGCTGATCCCGTTCCTCGAGAACGACGACGCCAACCGCGCGCTGATGGGCTCGAACATGCAGCGCCAGGCGGTGCCGCTGGTTCGCGCCGAGGCGCCGTTCGTCGGCACCGGCATGGAAGGCGTGGTTGCGCGTGACTCGGGTGCTGCGATCGCAGCGCGCCGTTCGGGCGTGATCGACCAGATCGACGCAACCCGCGTCGTCATCCGCGCCACGGAAGATCTCGATCCGACCAAGTCGGGCGTCGATATCTACCGGCTGATGAAGTACCAGCGCTCCAACCAGTCGACCTGCATCAACCAGCGTCCGCTGGTGAAGGTCGGCGACATCGTCAAGAAGGGCGACATCATCGCCGACGGTCCGTCGACCGATCTCGGCGAGCTCGCGCTCGGCCGGAACGTGCTGGTCGCGTTCATGCCGTGGAACGGCTACAACTTCGAAGACTCGATCCTGCTCTCCGAGCGGATCGTGAAGGAAGACGTGTTCACCTCAATTCATATCGAAGAATTCGAGGTGATGGCCCGCGACACCAAGCTCGGACCCGAGGAAATCACCCGCGACATTCCCAACGTGTCGGAAGAAGCGCTGAAGAACCTCGACGAAGCCGGCATCGTGTACATCGGCGCGGAAGTGCGCGCCGGTGACATCCTGGTCGGCAAGATCACGCCGAAGGGCGAAAGCCCGATGACGCCGGAGGAAAAGCTCCTGCGCGCCATCTTCGGCGAGAAGGCTTCCGACGTCCGCGACACCTCGCTGCGCGTTCCTCCGGGCGTGCAGGGCACCATCGTCGAGGTGCGCGTGTTCAACCGGCACGGCGTCGACAAGGACGAGCGTGCGCTGGCGATCGAGCGGGAAGAGATCGAGCGTCTGGCCAAGGACCGCGACGACGAGCAGGCGATCCTGGACCGCAACGTCTACAACCGTCTTGCCGAGCTGCTCGAAGGACGGCAGGGCATCGCCGGTCCGAAGGGCTTCAAGAAGGACACCAAGATCACCCGTGCGGTGCTCGAGGAGTACCCGAAGTCGCAGTGGTGGCTGTTCGCTTCGCCGAACGACAAGCTGATGGCCGAGATCGAGGCCATGCGGAAGCAGTACGACGAGTCGAAGAAGGGGCTGGAACAGCGCTTCCTCGACAAGGTCGAAAAGCTTCAGCGCGGTGACGAATTGCCGCCCGGCGTGATGAAGATGGTCAAGGTCTTCGTCGCGGTGAAGCGCAAGATCCAGCCCGGCGACAAGATGGCCGGCCGCCACGGCAACAAGGGCGTGGTGTCGAAGATCGTGCCGATCGAGGACATGCCGTTCCTCGAAGACGGTACGCATGCCGACATCGTGCTCAATCCGCTCGGCGTGCCCTCGCGCATGAACGTCGGACAGATCCTCGAGACCCATCTCGGCTGGGCCTGTGCCGGCCTCGGCAAGCGTATCGGCCAGACGGTCGATGCCTATTTGTCGAAGCAGGACATCAGGCCGCTGAAGGAAACCTTGAAGAAGGTCTACGGCGAGGACGAGACGATCAAGTCGCTCAACGACAACGAGTTGATCGAGCTCGGTCACAATCTGAGCCGCGGCGTTCCGATCGCGACGCCGGTGTTCGACGGCGCCAAGGAAGCCGACATCGAGGAGATGCTGAAGCTTGCCGGTCTCGACGCTTCGGGCCAGTCGACCGTCTATGACGGCCGCACCGGCGATGCCTTCGATCGCAAGGTGACGGTGGGCTACATCTACATGCTCAAGCTGCACCATCTCGTCGACGACAAGATCCACGCGCGTTCGATCGGTCCGTACTCGCTCGTTACCCAGCAGCCGCTGGGCGGCAAGGCGCAGTTCGGCGGCCAGCGTTTCGGCGAAATGGAAGTGTGGGCGCTCGAGGCTTACGGCGCGGCGTACACGCTCCAGGAGATGCTGACCGTGAAGTCAGACGACGTCGCCGGCCGTACCAAGGTGTACGAGGCGATCGTGCGTGGCGACGACACCTTCGAGGCCGGTATTCCGGAATCGTTCAACGTGCTGGTCAAGGAAATGCGTTCGCTCGGCCTCAACGTCGATCTGCACAATTCCAAGGTCGGACCGGGAACGGCGGAAGCGGCCGAGTAATACGACCCTCATGCCCGGCCTGAACGGCCGGGCATCGGCGCCCAGTCCTGGAGTCGCGAGGGCAGGGCGCCCCGCATAGTGATTTTCGAATTTGCTGCCGGAGGCGACCGGCACGCGAGGAGAAGACGATGAACCAAGAAATTATGAATCTCTTTAATCCGACGACGCCGGCTCAGGTCTTCGACCAGATCCGGATCTCGATCGCGAGCCCCGAGAAGATTCTGTCCTGGTCGTACGGCGAGATCAAGAAGCCGGAAACCATCAACTACCGTACCTTCAAGCCCGAGCGCGACGGCCTGTTCTGCGCCCGCATCTTCGGGCCGATCAAGGACTACGAGTGCTTGTGCGGCAAGTACAAGCGCATGAAGTACAAGGGCATCATCTGCGAGAAGTGCTCGGTCGAGGTCACGCTGTCGCGCGTCCGGCGCGAGCGCATGGGCCATATCGAGCTCGCGGCCCCCGTCGCCCACATCTGGTTCCTGAAGTCGCTGCCCTCGCGCATCGGCCTCCTGCTCGACATGACGTTGAAGGATCTCGAGCGGATCCTCTACTTCGAATATTACGTCGTGCTCGAGCCGGGCCTCACCGCGCTGAAGGACCGTCAGCTCTTGTCGGAAGACGAGTACCTGAAGGCGCAGGACGAATACGGCCAGGATTCCTTCACCGCCATGATCGGCGCGGAAGCGATCCGCGAGCTGCTCAAGGGCATGGATCTCGAGAAGCTCGAGCTGACCTTGCGCGCGGAGATGCAGGAGACCGACTCCGACATCAAGCACAAGAAGCTCGCCAAGCGCCTGAAGATCGTGGAAGCGTTCCGCCACTCCGGCAACAAGCCGGAATGGATGATCATGACCGTGGTCCCGGTGATTCCGCCGGACCTGCGTCCGCTGGTGCCGCTGGACGGCGGCCGCTTCGCGACCTCGGACCTCAACGACCTCTACCGCCGCGTCATCAACCGCAACAACCGCTTGAAGCGGCTGATGGAGCTGCGCGCGCCGGACATCATCATCCGCAACGAGAAGCGCATGCTTCAGGAGGCCGTCGACGCGCTGTTCGACAACGGCCGCCGCGGCCGCGTCATCACGGGTGCCAACAAGCGTCCGCTGAAGTCGCTCGCCGACATGCTCAAGGGCAAGCAGGGCCGGTTCCGTCAGAACCTGCTCGGCAAGCGCGTCGACTATTCGGGCCGTTCGGTGATCGTGGTCGGTCCCGAGCTGCGCCTGCATCAGTGCGGCCTGCCGAAGAAGATGGCGCTCGAGCTGTTCAAGCCGTTCATCTACTCGCGGCTTGACGCCAAGGGTCTGTCCACCACCGTGAAGCAGGCCAAGAAGCTGGTCGAGAAGGAGCGGCCCGAGGTCTGGGACATCCTGGACGAGGTCATTCGCGAGCATCCGGTGCTGCTCAACCGCGCACCGACGCTGCATCGCCTCGGCATCCAGGCGTTCGAGCCCGTGCTGATCGAGGGCAAGGCGATCCAGCTCCACCCGCTGGTCTGCGCCGCGTTCAACGCCGACTTCGACGGCGACCAGATGGCCGTGCACGTTCCGCTGTCGCTCGAAGCGCAGCTGGAAGCGCGCGTCCTGATGATGTCGACCAACAACATCCTGCATCCGGCGAACGGCCAGCCGATCATCGTGCCGTCGCAGGACATCGTGCTCGGTCTCTACTACGTCTCTATCATGCGCGAAGGCCTGCCCGGCGAGGGCAAGATCTTCGGCGAGATGGCGGAGCTCGAGCACGCGCTGCACGCGAAGGTCATCCACCTCCACACCAAGATCAAGTACCGGTGGGAAGGCATCGACGATACCGGCAAGATCTCCAAGCGCTGGATCGAGACCACCGCCGGCCGCGTCATGCTGGGCAATCTGCTGCCGAAGAACCCGCGTGTTCCGTACGAGATCATCAACAAGCTGATGACCAAGCGCGAGATCTCCGGCGTCATCGACCAGGTCTACCGCCACTGCGGTCAGAAGGAGACGGTGATCTTCTGCGACCGCATCATGGCGCTCGGCTTCTACAACGCGTTCAAGGCCGGCATCTCGTTCGGCAAGGACGACATGGTCGTGCCGCACTCCAAGTGGAAGATCGTCGATACCACCCGTACGCTGGCGAAGGATTTCGAGCAGCAGTACAACGACGGTCTGATCACCCATGGCGAGAAGTACAACAAGGTCGTCGACGCATGGTCGAAGGCCACGGAAGAAATCGCCAAGGCGATGATGAAGGAGATCTCCTCGACCAAGAAGACGGCGAGCGGGGCGGATGCCGACATCAACTCGATCTACATGATGGCTCACTCCGGTGCCCGCGGTTCGCCGGCCCAGATGCGCCAGCTCGCCGGCATGCGCGGCCTGATGGCCAAGCCGTCGGGCGAGATCATCGAGACGCCGATCATCTCGAACTTCAAGGAAGGCCTCTCGGTGCTCGAGTACTTCAACTCGACCCACGGCGCCCGCAAGGGCCTCGCGGACACCGCGTTGAAGACCGCGAACTCCGGCTACCTGACCCGTCGTCTCGTCGACGTCGCGCAGGATTGCATCATCACGCAGGACGATTGCGGCACCAAGCTCGGCATCAAGATGCGCGCCATCGTCGATGCCGGCACCGTGGTCGCTTCGCTCGGCTCGCGCATCCTCGGACGCACGGCCTGCGAAGACGTGCGTGACAGCACGGGCAAGGTGATCTTCAAGCGCGGTACGCTGATGGAAGAGAGCCATCTGGATGCCATCCATCAGGGCGGCGTCCAGGAGGTGAAGATCCGCTCGGCGCTGACCTGCGAGCTCGTCAACGGCATCTGCGGCAAGTGCTACGGCCGCGATCTCGCTCGCGGCACGCCGGTCAACCATGGCGAAGCGGTCGGGGTCATCGCGGCCCAGTCGATCGGCGAGCCGGGCACCCAGCTCACCATGCGCACCTTCCACATCGGCGGTGCGGCGCAGCTGAACGAGCAATCTTTCGTCGAATCCAACTTCGACGGCAAGATCGTGATCAGGAACAAGGCCATCGCCCGCAACAGCGAAGGCCACCTGGTCGCGATGGTTCGCAACATGGTGATCGCGATCGTCGATGCCGACGGCACCGAGCGTGCGACGCACCGTATTCAGTACGGTTCGCGCCTGCACGTCGACGAGGGCGACATGGTCAAGCGCGGCCAACGTATCGTCGAATGGGATCCCTACACCCGTCCGCTCCTCACCGAGGTCGAAGGCACCATCGGCTTCGAGGATCTGGTCGAGGGACAGTCGATCTCGGAAACGCTCGACGAGGCCACCGGTATCGCCAAGCGCGTGGTCATCGACTGGCGCTCGATGCGCGGCGGCGGGGACCTGCGTCCCGCCATCGTGATCAAGGGCAAGGACGGCAAGGTGCTCAAGCTCGCCCGTGGCGGCGATGCCCGCTACATGCTGTCGGTCGACGGCATTCTGTCGGTCGACGTCGGAGCCAAGGTCCAGGCGGGCGACATTCTCGCCCGTGTCTCGACCGAAAGCGCCAAGACGCGCGACATCACCGGCGGTCTGCCGCGGGTGGCGGAACTGTTCGAGGCTCGGCGTCCGAAGGATGCGGCGATCATCGCCGAAATCGCGGGCACCATCCGGTTTGGGCGCGACTACAAGAACAAGCGTCGCATCTCGATCGAGCCGATGGATAAGACCGACGAGGCGCGCGAGTACCTGATCCCGAAGGGCAAGCACATCCACCTTCAGGACGGCGACGTCGTCGAAAAGGGCGACTTCATCGTGGAAGGCAACCCGGCGCCGCACGACATTCTGGCGGTCAAGGGCATCGAGGAACTCGCGGCCTATCTGGTCAACGAAATCCAGGAGGTCTACCGGCTCCAGGGCGTGCTCATCAACGACAAGCACATCGAGGTGATCGTCCGTCAGATGCTCCAGAAGGTGGAAGTCACCGACCAGGGCGACACGGACATGATCTCGGGCGAGCAGATCGACAAGATCGAGTTCGACCAGATCAACGCGAAGGCCAAGGAAGAGGGCAAGAAGATCGCCACGGGAACGCCGGTTCTGCTCGGCATCACCAAGGCGAGCCTTCAGACCCGCTCCTTCTTCTCGGCAGCCTCGTTCCAGGAGACCACCCGCGTCCTCACGGAAGCGGCGGTCAACGGCAAGGTCGATCCGCTCGAAGGCCTCAAGGAGAACGTCATCGTCGGCCGGCTGATTCCGGCAGGCACCGGCGCCTCCATGGCGAAGATCCGCGAAGTCGCCGTGAAGCGCGACAAGATGATCCTCGACGAGCGCGAGAAGCAGGCGGCCGTCGTGCCGCCGGCGCCGGAAGTGGAGCCGATGGCGCTGCCACCTGCGGAATAATCGTTCATCCGTAGGAATACCGAGGACACTGAAAAGGCCGGCGCAAGCCGGCCTTTTTGCTGCTTTGTTTTCCTGTTGCGGTGCAGGATCAACCTTTGTTCATCTTTCCTTCAGGCGCAAAAGCGCTTCTGCTAGGAGAGCTTAGACCGGTGGTCCCGTGAAGGGGGCGGGCCGGAGACCACGGAATTCTCATGCTTGATCTCGCAATCGTTGGCGGCGGCCCCGGCGGGCTGATGAGCGCTTGGTATCTGAAGCGCAAGCTCGGCGATCTCTGCCGCGTCACCATCTACGAGGCATCCGACCGGCTCGGCGGCAAGATCGTCACGCGCAAATTCGATTCCGCGCCCGCGATGTACGAGGCCGGCGTTGCCGAGATCTACGACTACTCGATGACCGGGCCGGATCCGTTGCGCGAGTTGATCCAGCATTTCGGCTTGCAGACCATTCCGATGGACGCCGAGCAGGTCCAGTTCGGCGGCGAGCTCCTCAACGACGTCGCGGGCATGCGCCGCAAATACGGCGCCAAGACCGCGGCCGCGATCGAGGCGTTCCGTAAGCGCTGCGCCGAGGCGATGACGCCGATCGAGTATTACGAGGGCGTCGGCGCGCACGACAACGAGAATCCCTGGGCCTACAAGACCGCCGAACAGGTGCTCGACGAGGAGGTCGAGGACGAGACCGCGAAGCGATTCTTCAAGGTGATGGCGCGCTCGGACCTCGCGACCGAGAGCCACAACACCAACGGGCTCAACGCGCTCAAGAACTACCTGATGGACGTCGACGGCTATATCGGCCTCTATTCCATCCAGAACGGCAACGAGCAGCTCATCGAGTGCCTCCAGTCGGAGGTCAATGCCGACATCCAGCTCAATCATCGCGTCCTCACGGTCGGCAAGGCGCCGACCGGCCGCTATCAACTCAAGATGATGAACGGCAAGGGGCCGGAGACGCGCGACTTCGACCTTGTGCTGGTCTGCTTGCCGCATTCCTGGCTCGGGACCGTCGGCTGGGAGGGCGAACAGCTTCGCAAGTCGATGGTCAAGCACGTCTCGTACTTCGACCGTCCTGCGCACTATTTGCGTGTCTCGATCCTGTTCGACACGCCGTTCTGGGGCGACAAGATCGCCGGCGCCTGGTTCATGTCGGAAGCCTTTGGCGGTTGCTGCGTCTATAACGAGGGCGCGCGCCACGATGTGGGCAAGCACGGCGTGCTGAACTGGCTGATTCCGGGCTCCGACGCGCTGGCCTTTGCGAATCTCTCCGACCAGGAGCTGATCGATGCCGCGCTGAAATCGCTGCCGATATCGCTCGGCGATGCGCGCGCGCATTTCATGGAAGGCAAGATCCACCGCTGGCTATCGTCGGTGAACGCGATTCCGGGCGGCTTGCCCGTACGTGACGTCATGACCAATCACCGGCCCGAGCCGAAGGAACATCCCGGAATCGTGGTGGTCGGCGACTATCTGTTCGACTCGACGCTGAACGGCCTGCTCGATTCCTCGGACGCGGCGACCGACATCATCTTGACCGAGATGATGCGCCTGCGCCGCGAGCGTTCGCAGGACGACAAGCCGCTCTCGGACAAGATCGATCGTGACTATTTTGAGAATTATCGCGGCCAGGGTCCCTACAGCGAAGCGTGGCAACACTTCACGGATCCCGACTATCTCACAAAACTGATTGGCATCGTCTGGGGCAAGGCCAAAGGCACGAAGCTCTTGATCGCGGGCTCGGCCAGCGGCGAGCTTGTCGGCGCGCTGCGCGATCGCGGCATCGATGCCTTCGGCATCGAGAACAACCGCACCATTCACGCCAGAACGCCAAAGGCCTTGAAGAAGTACAACAAGCTCGGTTCGATCACCGACATGCCGTTCAAGGACGGCGCGTTCGACTTCGTGTTCGAGACCAGCCTCTGCCATGTTTCCCCGAAGCAGGTGGTTCGTGCGATCAGGGAGCTGAACCGCGTGGTCAAGACCGGGCTCGTGTTCGGCTCGGTCACCTCGGACATGGCGCCGGCACTGATCGACCGCTACGACCTCCTGCGCGGGGTCAAGAAGCTCGGCACCTGGTGGGAATGGTCCGAATTGTTCTTCGGCAACGGCTTCGAGCTGTCGATGCACCGCAAGGACTGCACCGACGCGCTCTGGGAGGCGACGCTCGCCGCCAACAAGGGTCCGGGTCAGTGGTACGCCGACGCCGATTCCCTGCGCTATTCCTTTTTCGACAAGGTCGAGGACGAGGAAGACGACTAGCCGCCTGAAACGGGCGCCTTCGCCAATTGTTTTGCCGAATTCATCTTGATCGCATAGAATCGATGCAATAGCGGTTTCCGCTATTTCCGTCTTTCTCTGCGGTCATGCCGGCCGTCAGCATCGGTTGGTTTCATGGCGTCCAAGCCCCTCCCGCCCGACAAACAGAAGCTCGCCGCGGAACAGGCGGCCGAGCTCGACGACAAGCTTGTCCCTACCGCCAAGCCGGACCTCGAAGACGACGAGGACGATGAAGACGAGGAGGATGGGGGGCTGGAGCTCGATGACGACGATGAGGACGAGGACCTTGTCGTCTTTACCGCGCGCGAGGCTGCCGGCGCGCTCGCGACCATCTTGGGCTTCGTCAAACCCTTCCTGGTCAATTACAAGCAGATGCTGTCGTTCGTGGCGTTCGGCGTCTTCGTCGAGACGCTATTCAACGTCATCATGCCGCTCAGCCTGAAATACCTGATCGACGACGCGCTCGGCGAGGAGGATTTTCAGGCGCTGTACAAGATCCTCGGCGTGCTCGCGGTCGCGGGCATCTTCACCTCGATCGTCGCGGTCTGGTACGAGCGCTGGGATGCGCGGCTCGCGGCGTGCATCATTTCCGACGTCCGCAAACGGCTGTTCGAGCACGTCCAGGACCTGCCGGCGGCCTATTTCGGCCGAACCAAGCGCGGCGAGATCCTGTCGCGCTTCTCAGTCGACCTCGCGGCCTTCGAGGGCTCAGTCAAGACCTTCGCCAACAGCGCGGCATTGCCATTCCTGGAGTTGATCGCGGGCATCATCCTGATGGTGTTCCTGAACTGGCAGCTCGCGGCGGTTGCGCTGCTGGTGTTTCCGATCACGCTGATCGGTCCGCGCATGCTGACGCCGAAGGCCGTTCAGGCGAATTACGAGCAGAAGCTCAATGAGTCCGCGCTGCTCGGCATGGTGCAGGAGAACGTCGCGGCGCAGGCCGTGATCAAGGCGTTCAGCCTGCAACGCCGGATGTTCGGATTCTTCACCTTTCGCAACGACGAGACGCGAAACAGGATGGCCTCGGCGGCGTTCCTGTCGACCATGGTGGAGCGGACGGTCACCATATCGGTGCTGCTCTTGCACCTCGTCGTGCTCGCGATCGGCGCGTATCTGGCGACCAAGGGCCAGATTACCATCGGCACCTTCGTCACCTTCGAGAGCGCGTTCTGGGAGGTGTCTTACAACATCGCCCATGTGATGCATTTCATCCCCGTGTCGATCTCCGCGGCAGCCGCTATCCGTCATATGCAGGAGCTGCTCGACGAGCCCACGCGCAGCGCCGATCGTGCCGGCGCGCCCGATCTGCCCCGCATCACCAACGACATCACCTTCGACCACGTGACATTCCAGTACGAAGGCAGCCAGACGCCGGTGCTGGACAATCTCAGCCTCAAGCTCAATGTCGGCAAGCGCATTGCCATCGTCGGTCCCTCGGGCTCCGGCAAGAGCACGCTGCTGAATCTGATCCTGCGGCTCTATGTGCCGGATGAGGGGCGCGTCACCATCGACGGCGTCGACGTCCGCAAGGTAACGCTGGATTCCCTGCGCCGGAGCATGGCGGTGGTGTTCCAGGAGAACATGCTGTTCAACATGTCGATCCGGGAGAACATCCGGCTCGGCAAGGAGGGCGCGACCGACGAGGAGGTGGAGGAGGCGGCCAAGAAGGCCGAGATCCACCGTTACATTATGAGCCTGCCGCAGCGATACGACACGCCGGTGGGCGAGCGCGGCGATACTTTGTCGGGCGGCCAGCGCCAGCGCATCGCGATCGCGCGCGCGGTCATCCGAAATCCCTCCGTACTGCTGCTGGACGAAGCCACTTCGGCGCTCGACCAGACCACGGAAGCCGCGATCAACCGCACGCTGCTGAAGGTTGCCAAGGGCCGCACCATGATCTGGTCGACCCACCGCCTGACCTCGGTGGTCGAGATGGACGAGATCATCGTGATTTCAGGGGGCAGGGCGATCGAGCGCGGCTCGCATGCCGAGCTGCTCGCCAAGAACGGGACCTATCGCAAGCTGTGGAACGACCAGATCCACCAACCGCATGGCGCGCCGGCTCACGTCGACGAAGACAGCGACGATGACGACGAGGATGAAGACGATCTCGACGAGGACGATGAGGAGGAGTGACCGAGGAAGTTCGGCTCCAGGTGGAGCGCGCCTCCAAGCGGTCGCAATAGCCCCTGAACCGACCAGGCAATGAAGCGCGCCCAGCGCTGCGCCGTCCAATAGGGGCTCGTCGCAATCGAGACTGATCGGAAGTCGAACGCCTTCGCCGCCGACCAATCGTCGCACGCCCGCTTGACCGGATCTGCGTAGAAGGTGGCGATCTTGCTGGTATCCATCCCGTCGGAGGCCAGCCATCGCGGGATGTAGAGGTTGCAGAGCCGCTCGACGTCGGTGAAGACCTTGTCGCATCCGGTGCCGGCGGCCGGGCAGGAGGTCGAGAAGGCATCGCCCACCAGCACGAGACCCGGCTGGCCGCTGGCATCGTTCACATAGAGATCGACCGGGCGGATTTTCAGCTCACCGGGAATGTCGAATGGTCCGGTGATGCACTTGAGCCGTGGCAGCGCGGCGTTCAGCGTCTCGGCGGGCGCGCGGCGCAGCTCAAGCAGCCAGGGATCGTCGAAGCTGCGGTAGACGAACAGATTGGCGCGCATCCGCGTCCCGATCGGAAAAAGCGTCAGGTAGGGGATGCGGTCGCTCGGCCGTTCCGAGAAATAGGTCAGCGCCGGGAAGTCGAACGAGTCCCGTCCCGCGGGCACCACGTCGAACCCGATCGAAATCGAATGGCAGGCACTGACGATCTTTCGCGTGATTCCCAGCTGATGGCGCAGGCCGACATTGAGGCCGTTGGCGAGCACGACCAGCCGGGCGGAGACCATCTCGTCGTTGGAGAGAGTGACCTTCTGCCGCTCCGCACTTGTCTCGACCAAGACGGCCTTGGCGCAGATGCGCTCGACGCCGGCAGGAATTTCGTCGCGGACAGCGTTGACGAGGGAATCGTAGAGGATGTTGAACTGCCGGCTCGGCGCCTTGTCGAGAAGGCGGCCGAAGCGCGCGATCCAGTTCTCACCCACAAAGGTCGCGCGGCGCAGCACCGATTCGGCGATTCCCGTCTGCAGGAATCGCCCGACCTGCACGTGACCACTGAGTTTTTCGACTCGAAAGTCCGCAGAATAGCTCTCATGCGGATCGATCAGGATGGTCGAAATGCCGCTACGGCCGAGCATCGCGGCGGCCGTCGAGCCGGACAATCCCCCGCCAACAATGGCAATGTCGGTGTACCGCATGGCGCCAATCTCTGCCCAAGGCGGCACATTGACGCTGCAACAGGAAAGAAAGCCTTAGCCAATGGTTATAAAAGTATATTTAATCCGGGTATAAATAGGATTCGCGGTGGCGGGACGCACTCTTCATTTCCACCTCGCGAAGGCGCAGCGACCGGCCCAGGGAGCGAATTCGACAGGCGCGGGAAGCGCTTCTGACTGACGTTTCGCCTTGACTTGACCGACTCCGACTTATAGAACCCCCTCACTTAACGACAGGCGGTGAGCATCGCCAACGTCGGAACGGGCCACCCGTTTGATCCCCCTGGGGATCGCCAGGACGGGCACCAACCTCGACGAATGCCGCTCAAACGCTGTCGATCATAGCTAGGCAATGCCAGTGCGATTTTAGGTCTCGTGAGCATGTTCTCTCGAGATCGAATTCGGATGCATGACCTCGGTGCGCGGACCGCAGCTTCAAGCTGACCGGTTCAACTACTGCGGTCCTCTGTGGCGTCGAAGCGCTTTCCGCCCGTTGATGGGTGGTTGGCGCGATTTCGCTTTGTGCGGATTGTTCCGCGCAAGGCGGCCTCGTCGGGCGGGTAGCTCGAAAGAATTTGCGGACCCGGCGACGGGCCGCGGCAGAACACAAAGGGTAATGCCAGGATGCCGACGATCAACCAGCTGATCGCTCAACCGCGGGAAGTGCAGAAGTCGCGCAAGAAGGTGCCGGCACTGCAGCAGTCGCCGCAGAAGCGCGGTGTTTGCACGCGCGTTTACACCACGACCCCGAAGAAGCCGAACTCGGCGCTCCGTAAGGTTGCCAAGGTGCGCCTGACCAACGGCTTCGAGGTGATCGGCTACATCCCCGGTGAGGGCCATAACCTCCAGGAGCACTCGGTGGTCATGATCCGCGGCGGTCGCGTCAAGGACTTGCCCGGCGTGCGCTACCACATCCTCCGCGGCGTTCTGGATACCCAGGGCGTCAAGAACCGTAAGCAGCGCCGTTCGAAGTACGGCGCCAAGCGTCCGAAGTAAGCGGGAACCAGGTCCATGTCTCGTCGCCATTCTGCCGAAAAGCGCGAAGTCCTTCCCGATCCGAAGTTCGGGAACATCATCGTCACAAAGTTCATGAATTCGGTGATGTACGCCGGAAAGAAGTCGGTCGCCGAAGGCATCGTCTACGGCGCGTTCGGCCTCATCGAAAGCAAGACCAAGCAGAACCCGCTCGGCGTGTTCGAGCAGGCACTCGAGAACGTCATGCCGACGATCGAAGTGCGCTCCCGCCGCGTCGGCGGCGCGACCTATCAAGTTCCGGTCGAAGTTCGCTCGGTGCGCCGTCAGGCGCTGGGCATTCGCTGGCTGATCTCGGCTGCGCGCGATCGCAACGAGAAGACGATGACCGAGCGGCTCTCTGCGGAGCTCCTGGACGCGTCGAACAACCGGGGTAACGCCGTCAAGAAGCGCGAAGACGTGCACCGGATGGCGGAAGCCAACCGCGCCTTCTCGCACTATCGCTGGTAACGGCGACACACGGAATCTAAGGAACACTCCATGCCCCGCGTTCATGCCATAGAGAACTACCGTAACTTCGGTATCATGGCGCATATCGATGCCGGCAAGACCACGACCACCGAGCGCATCCTCTATTACACCGGCAAGAGCCACAAGATCGGCGAAGTGCACGAAGGTGCCGCGACGATGGACTGGATGGAGCAGGAGCAGGAGCGCGGCATTACGATCACGTCGGCCGCGACCACCGCGTTCTGGGAAGGCAAGCGTCTCAACATCATCGACACTCCCGGCCACGTCGACTTCACCATCGAAGTCGAACGCAGCCTGCGCGTGCTCGATGGCGCCGTGTGCGTGCTCGACTCGAACCAGGGCGTCGAGCCCCAGACCGAGACGGTCTGGCGCCAGGGTGACAAGTACAAGGTTCCGCGCATCGTCTTCGCCAACAAGATGGATAAGACCGGCGCTGACTTCTACAAGTGCATGCAGGACATCGTCGACCGCCTCGGCGCGAAGCCGATCGCGATCCAGCTTCCGATCGGCTCCGAGAATAACTTCAAGGGCTTGGTCGATCTCGTTCGTATGAAGGGCGTGGTCTGGGAAGAAGAGAAGCTCGACGCCAAGTTCGTGGACATCGATATTCCCGAGGACATGGTCGAGAAGGCCAAGGAATATCGCGAGAAGCTGTTGGAAGCCGCCGTCGAGCTCGACGACGACGTTCTCGCCGCTTACCTCGACGGCAAGGAGCCCGACGAGGCGACGCTGAAGCGCTTGATCCGCAAGGCCGTGCTGACTGGCGCGTTCTTCCCGGTATTGTGCGGCTCGGCGTTCAAGAACAAGGGCGTGCAGCCTTTGCTCGACGCGGTCGTGGATTATCTGCCGTCGCCGGTTGACGTGCCCGCCATCAAGGGCGTCGACGAAGACGGCAACGAGGTCGTTCGCCTGCCGGACGACAAGGAGCCGCTGGCTCTGTTGGCCTTCAAGATCATGGATGACCCGTTCGTCGGCACCATCACCTTCTGCCGCATCTATTCCGGCACGCTGATGTCGGGTACCGGCGTCATCAATTCGACGCGCGACCGCAAGGAGCGCATCGGCCGCATGTTGCTGATGCATGCGAACAACCGCGAAGACATCAAGGAAGCCTATGCCGGCGACATCGTCGCATTGGCTGGCCTGAAGGAAGCGCGCACCGGTGACACGCTGTGCGATCCCGACAAGGCGGTGATCCTCGAAAAGATGGAATTCCCCGAGCCGGTCATCGAGATCGCGATCGAGCCGAAGTCCAAGGCCGACCAGGAAAAGCTCGGCGTGGCGCTGGCGAAGCTCGCCGCGGAGGATCCGTCTTTCCGCGTGTCGACCGACCAGGAGTCCGGCCAGACCATCCTCAAGGGAATGGGCGAACTCCATCTCGACATCAAGGTCGACATTCTTCGCCGCACCTACAAGGTGGATGCCAACATCGGCGCGCCGCAGGTGGCGTTCCGTGAGCGCGTCACCAAGAGGGCCGAGGTCAAGTACACCCACAAGAAGCAGACCGGCGGTACCGGTCAGTTCGCGGAAGTGTCGATCGTGGTCGAGCCGAACGAGCCCGGCAAGGGTTACGAGTTCGAATCCAAGATCGTCGGCGGTGCGGTTCCGAAGGAATACATCCCCGGCGTCGAAAAGGGCCTCAACAGCGTGATGGGCTCTGGTGTCGTTGCGGGCTTCCCCGTGGTCGACGTCAAGGTTCAGCTCGTCGACGGCAAGTATCACGACGTCGACTCGTCGGCGCTCGCCTTTGAAATCGCATCGCGTGCTGCATTCCGCGAAGCCTTGCAGAAGGGCAAGTCCGTCCTGCTCGAGCCGATCATGAAGGTCGAAGTGGTGACCCCGGAAGATTACACCGGCTCCGTCATCGGCGACCTGAATTCCCGGCGCGGTCAGATCCAGGGTCAGGACATGCGCGGCAATGCCAACGTCATCAACGCGATGGTGCCGCTCATGAACATGTTCGGTTACGTGAACAACCTGCGCTCGATGAGCCAGGGTCGCGCGACCTTTACCATGCAGTTCGACCACTACGCAGAAGCGCCGGCCAACGTGTCGGCAGAAGTCCAGAAGAAGTTTGCCTGATTGTCGTCGGTCTCGAACTGACGATTGAACGGAGAGTCAAATGGCCAAAGCAAAGTTTGAACGTAACAAGCCGCACTGCAACATCGGCACCATCGGTCACGTCGACCATGGCAAGACGTCGCTGACCGCGGCGATCACCAAGGTCCTCGCCGAAGCCGGCGGCGCGACGTTCACGGCGTACGACCAGATCGACAAGGCGCCGGAAGAGAAGGCGCGCGGTATCACGATCTCGACGGCGCACGTCGAATACGAAACCAAGAACCGCCACTACGCGCACGTCGACTGCCCCGGCCACGCCGACTACGTGAAGAACATGATCACCGGCGCTGCCCAGATGGACGGTGCGATCCTGGTCGTGTCGGCCGCTGACGGTCCGATGCCGCAGACCCGCGAGCACATCCTGCTCGCCCGCCAGGTCGGCGTTCCCGCGCTCGTCGTGTTCCTCAACAAGTGCGACATGGTCGACGATCCGGAACTGCTCGAACTCGTCGAGCTCGAGGTGCGCGAGCTGCTCTCGAAGTACGAATTCCCGGGCGACACCATCCCGATCATCAAGGGTTCGGCGCTCGCCGCTCTCGAAGATTCCGACAAGACGCTCGGCCATGAGGCCATCCTCGAGCTGATGAAGCAGGTCGACGCCTACATTCCGCAGCCGGAGCGTCCGGTCGACCTGCCGTTCCTGATGCCGGTTGAAGACGTGTTCTCGATCTCGGGCCGTGGCACCGTCGTGACCGGCCGTGTCGAGCGCGGTATCGTCAAGGTCGGCGAGGAAATCGAGATCGTCGGTCTGCGCGCCACGCAGAAGACCACGGTCACCGGCGTCGAAATGTTCCGCAAGCTGCTCGATCAGGGCCAGGCCGGCGACAACATCGGTGCGCTGCTTCGTGGTACCAAGCGCGAGGACGTCGAGCGCGGCCAGGTGCTGTGCAAGCCGGGTTCGGTCAAGCCGCACACCAAGTTCAAGGCTGAGGCCTACATCCTCACCAAGGAAGAGGGCGGCCGCCACACCCCGTTCTTCACCAACTACCGTCCGCAGTTCTACTTCCGCACCACCGACGTGACCGGTGTCGTGCATCTGCCGGAAGGCACCGAGATGGTGATGCCGGGCGACAACATCGCGATGGAAGTGCACCTGATCGTGCCGATCGCGATGGAAGAGAAGCTCCGCTTCGCGATCCGCGAAGGTGGCCGCACCGTCGGCGCCGGCGTCGTCGCCTCGATCATCGAGTAATTACGAGAATAGGGATCGGCGAATAGCGAATGTGACATTCGCTATTCGCTATTCGCCACCCCACTGAAGAAAGACCACGGCAATGAACGGCCAAAACATTCGCATCCGTCTCAAGGCGTTCGACCATCGTATCCTCGATACGTCGACCCGCGAGATCGTGAACACGGCGAAGCGCACCGGCGCGCAGGTCCGCGGACCCATTCCGCTGCCCACCCGCATCGAGAAGTTCACCGTCAACCGTTCGCCGCACGTCGACAAGAAGAGCCGCGAGCAGTTCGAGATGCGCACTCACAAGCGCCTGCTCGACATCGTCGATCCGACCCCGCAGACCGTCGATGCTTTGATGAAGCTCGACCTGGCCGCCGGTGTCGACGTCGAGATCAAGCTCTAAGATTTTTGGATCACGTTCGCCACTAGCGGACAGAAAGAACAGGAAGCACGCCGATGCGCTCCGGAGTGATCGCACAAAAGGTCGGGATGACGCGGGTCTTTACAGAGGCCGGCGAACATATCCCCGTGACCGTGCTGAAGCTCGGCAATTGCCAGGTCGTAGGCCACCGCACCGAAGAGAAGAACGGTTATGTCGCGCTCCAGCTTGGTTCTGGCAGCCGCAAGACCGTGTACATGCCCAAGGCGGAGCGCGGCCAGTTCGCGGTCGCCAAGGTCGAGCCGAAGCGGCAGGTCGAGGAATTCCGCGTCTCCGCGGATCAGATGATCCCCGTTGGTGCCGAGATCCTGGCCGACCACTTTGTCGTCGGTCAGTTCGTCGACGTCACCGGCACTTCGGTCGGCAAGGGTTTTGCCGGCGGTATGAAGCGCTGGAACTTCGGCGGTCTGCGCGCCACTCACGGCGTCTCGGTCTCGCACCGTTCGATCGGTTCGACCGGTGGCCGTCAGGACCCGGGCAAGACCTGGAAGAACAAGAAGATGCCCGGTCACATGGGCGTCGACCGCATCACCACGCTCAACCTTCGGGTCGTCCAGCTCGATGTCGAGCGCGGTCTGATCCTCGTCGAAGGCGCCGTTCCCGGCTCCAAGGGCGGCTGGATCCGCGTGCGCGACGCCGTCAAGAAGCCGCTGCCGAAGGAAGCTCCGAAGCCCGGCAAGTTCAAGGTTGCTGGCGAAGCGGACGCTGCTCCGGCTGCGCAGGAGGCGTGAGATGGAATTGAAGGTCACGACCCTCGAAGGTAAGGAAGCCGGCTCGGTCCAGCTTTCCGACACCATTTTCGGCCTCGAGCCGCGCCAGGACATCATTGCACGTTGCGTGCAGTGGCAGCTCAACAAGCGCCAGGCCGGTACGCACAAGGCCAAGGGCCGCGCCGAGATCTGGCGCACCGGCAAGAAGATGTACAAGCAGAAGGGCACCGGTGGTGCTCGTCACGGCTCGGCTCGCGTGCCGCAGTTCCGCGGCGGTGGCCGTGCCTTCGGTCCGGTGGTGCGTTCGCACGCCACCGACCTGCCGAAGAAGGTCCGTGCGCTCGCCCTCAAGCATGCGCTCTCGGCCAAGGCCAAGGACGGCGATCTCATCGTGATCGACAAGGCCGCGCTGGAAGCTGCCAAGACCAAGGCGCTGCTCGGTCATTTCTCCGGTCTGGGTTTGACCAACGCGCTGATCATCGACGGCGCGGAGCTCAACAACGGCTTCGCCGCTGCGGCCCGCAACATCCCGAACATGGACGTGCTGCCGATCCAGGGCATCAACGTCTATGACATCCTGCGCCGTCGGAAGCTTGTTCTGACCAAGGCCGCCATCGATGCGCTGGAGGCGCGCTTCAAATGACGAAGAACATCGAGCCTCGCCATTACGACGTGATCCTGTCGCCGGTCGTGACCGAAAAGGCCACAATCGCCTCGGAGCACAACAAGGTGCTGTTCAAGGTGGCCGCGAAGGCGACCAAGCCGCAGATCAAGGAAGCGATCGAGAAGTTGTTCGACGTCAAGGTCAAGAGCGTCAACACGCTGGTCCGCAAGGGCAAGACCAAGATCTTCCGCGGCAATCTCGGCTCGCAGTCGAACTCCAAGCGCGCGATCGTGACTCTCGAAGAGGGTCACCGGATCGACGTGACCACCGGTCTGTAAGGTCGTACGACGATGGCACTGAAGACATTCAATCCCACGACGCCGGGCCAGCGCCAGCTGGTCATGGTCGATCGTTCGGCCCTCTACAAGGGCAAGCCGGTCAAGGCGCTCACCGAAGGCAAGCACTCCTCTGGCGGCCGCAACAACACCGGTCGCATCACGGTGCGCTTCCGCGGCGGCGGTCATAAGCGGACACTGCGTACGGTCGATTTCAAGCGTGACAAGGTCGATGCGCCCGCGACGGTCGAGCGGCTGGAGTACGATCCGAACCGCACCGCGTTCATCGCGTTGGTCAAGTACGAAGACGGCACCCAGGCCTATATCCTGGCGCCGCAGCGTTTGGCCGTCGGTGATTCCGTCGTTGCCGGCAATTATGTCGACGTGAAGCCGGGCAACGTCATGCCGCTCGGCAACATGCCGGTCGGCACGATCATCCACAACATCGAGGTCAAGATCGGGAAGGGCGGCCAGCTCGCCCGTTCCGCGGGCACCTACGCCCAGCTCGTCGGTCGCGACCAGGACTACGTGATCATCCGTCTGAACTCGGGCGAACAGCGCCTGGTGCACGGCCGTTGCCGCGGCACGATCGGCGCGGTGTCGAACCCGGATCACATGAACACGTCGATCGGCAAGGCCGGCCGCAACCGTTGGCTGGGCCGCAAGCCGCACAATCGCGGCGTTTCGATGAACCCGATCGACCATCCGCACGGCGGTGGTGAAGGTCGTACCTCGGGCGGTCGCCACCCGGTTACTCCGTGGGGCAAGCCGACCAAGGGCAAGAAGACCCGCTCGAACAAGTCGACCAACAAATTCATTCTCCTAAGCCGCCACAAGCGGAAGAAGTAAGGAACGCCGGACATGGTTCGTTCAGTCTGGAAAGGCCCGTTCGTTGAGGGTTCTCTGCTCAAGAAGGCAGATGCCGCGCGCTCGTCCGGCCGTCATGACGTCATCAAGATCTGGAGCCGTCGCTCGACGATCCTGCCGCAATTCGTCGGCCTGACCTTCGGCGTCTACAACGGTCAGAAGCACGTGCCGGTGGCCGTCAACGAGGAAATGGTCGGTCACAAGTTCGGCGAGTTCTCGCCGACCCGTACCTTCCATGGCCACTCCGGGGACAAGAAAGCCAAGAAGGCTTGAGGATTAAACGATGAGCAAACCTAAGCGCGAACGGAGCCTCGCCGAGAACGAGGCCAAGGCGGTCGCCCGGATGCTGCGGGTGAGCCCGCAGAAGCTCAACCTGGTCGCCCAGCTCATTCGCGGCCGGAAGGCGGCTGCTGCGCTCGCCGACCTGCAGTTTTCGCGCAAGCGGATCGCGGTTGACGTGAAGAAGTGCCTGGAATCGGCTATTGCCAACGCCGAGAACAACCACGACCTCGACGTCGACGATCTCGTCGTGGCGCAGGCCTTCGTCGGCAACGGCCTCGTGATGAAGCGCTTTGCCGCCCGCGGCCGTGGCCGCTCGGGCCGTGTCTACAAACCATTTTCACAGCTGACGATCATCGTTCGTCAGGTCGAAGCCGCAGCAGCGGCTTAAGGGACGCAGGAGAACACGATGGGTCAAAAGATCAATCCGATCGGTCTGCGTCTCGGCATCAACCGGACCTGGGATTCCCGCTGGTACGCCGGCAAGCAGGAATACGGCAAGCTGCTGCACGAGGACGTCAAGATCCGCGAGATCCTGCACAAGGAGCTCAAGCAGGCGGCCGTTGCCCGCATCGTGATCGAGCGCCCGCACAAGAAGTGCCGCGTCACCATCCACTCGGCTCGTCCGGGCGTGGTGATCGGCAAGAAGGGCGCCGACATCGACAAGCTGCGCAAGAAGGTCGCGGACATCACCTCGTCCGACGTCGTCATCAACATCGTCGAGATCCGCAAGCCGGAGCTCGATGCGACGCTGGTGGCCGAGTCGATCGCGCAGCAGCTGGAGCGCCGCGTGGCGTTCCGCCGCGCCATGAAGCGCGCCGTCCAGTCGGCGATGCGTCTCGGCGCGGAAGGCATCCGGATCAACTGCTCGGGACGTCTGGGCGGTGCGGAAATCGCGCGCATGGAGTGGTACCGCGAAGGTCGCGTGCCGCTGCACACGCTGCGCGCAGACATCGACTACGGCGTTGCGACCGCGTTCACGACCTTCGGCACCTGCGGTGTCAAGGTCTGGATCTTCAAGGGCGAGATCCTCGAGCACGATCCGATGGCCCAGGACAAGAGAATGGCCGAAGGTGAGACTGGTGGCGGCGGCGATCGCGGCGGCCGGCAGCGCCGTGACAACGCTGCGGCCTGACGCCAGCACAGAGAATTTGAGGGCTTGAAGCCATGATGCAACCTAAGAAAACGAAGTTCCGGAAGGCGCATAAGGGCCGTATCCACGGCGTTGCGTCTTCGGGCGCGACGTTGGCGTTCGGCCAATTCGGTCTGAAGGCGACCGAGCCTGAGCGCGTCACCGCGCGCCAGATCGAAGCCGCTCGCCGCGCGCTGACCCGCCACATGAAGCGCGCCGGCCGCGTCTGGATCCGCATATTCCCCGACGTTCCCGTGTCGAAGAAGCCTGCCGAAGTCCGCATGGGCTCCGGCAAGGGCGCACCGGAATTGTGGGTCGCGCGCGTCAAGCCGGGCCGGGTGCTGTTCGAGATCGACGGCGTCAACACCCAGACGGCGCGTGAAGCGCTGACCCTGGCGGCAGCCAAGCTGCCGATCAAGACGCGCTTCGTCGAGCGTATTGCGGAGTAATGGCCATGGCCCAGATGAAAATCGAAGACATCCGCGCGTTGAGCCCCGATCAGCAGGATGACGCCATCCTGAACCTGAAGAAGGAGCGCTTTAACCTGCGCTTCCAGCGCGCCACCGGGCAGCTCGAGAACACCTCGCGCCTGCGCGAGGCCCGCCGTGACATCGCCCGGATCAAGACCGTCGCCGCGCAGACGCGCGCGAAGAAGAAGTAAGAGGCTTACGAAGATGCCGAAACGTACTTTGCAGGGCGTGGTCGTCAGCGACAAGCAAGCCAAGACCATCGTGGTGCGCGTCGATCGCCGCTTTACGCACCCGATCTACAAGAAGACGATCCGCCGTTCGAAGAACTACCACGCGCACGACGAGAGCAACGAGTTCAAGCCGGGCGACATGGTGTGGATCGAGGAATCGAAGCCGATTTCGAAGTTGAAGCGCTGGGTCGTGATCCGGGGCGAACACAAGAAAAGCGCCTGATCTGTTGGCTTTAGCCGACTGACTTCAGGTAAATGTTGAGCGCCGGCTGGGCTGGCGCAAAGAGAAGAGGACGAGGTGCATCAATGATTCAGATGCAGACCAACCTCGACGTGGCCGATAATTCTGGCGCACGCCGTGTCATGTGTATCAAGGTGCTCGGGGGCTCCAAGCGCCGCTACGCCACGATCGGCGACATCATCGTTGTCTCGATCAAGGAAGCGATTCCGCGTGGCAAGGTGAAGAAGGGCGACGTGATGAAGGCCGTCGTAGTGCGCGTCCGCAAGGACATCCGCCGCGCCGACGGTTCGGTCATCCGCTTCGACCGCAACGCCGCCGTTCTGATCAACAATCAGTCCGAGCCGGTCGGTACCCGTATCTTCGGGCCCGTGCCGCGCGAGCTGCGCGCCAAGAACCACATGAAGATCATCTCGCTCGCGCCGGAGGTGCTGTGATGGCTGCGAAGATCCGCAAGGGCGACAAGGTCGTCGTGCTGACCGGCCGCGACAAGGGCCGCACCGGCGAGGTGTTCGAAGTGCGTCCCGACGCCGGTACGGCGCTGGTTCGCGGCATTAACATGGTCAAGCGTCACCAGAAGCAGACGCAGGCCCAGGAGGGCGGCATCATCTCGAAAGAGTCGCCGATCCAACTGTCCAACATCGCGTATGTCGGCAAGGACGGGAAGCCGACCCGCGTCGGATTCAAGATTCTGGCGGACGGCAAGAAGGTCCGCATCGCCAAGAGCTCGGGAGCTGAGATCGATGGCTGAGGCCGCTTACACACCGCGCCTGCGCGCGGAATACGACGCGAAGATCCGGACGGAAATGACCGAGAAGTTCGGTTATGAGAACGTCATGCAGGTTCCGCGCCTGGACAAGGTCGTGCTGAACATGGGCGTTGGCGATTCCGTCAACGACCGCAAGAAGGCCGAGAACGCCGCTGCGGAATTGACCCAGATCGCCGGCCAGAAGGCGATCGTGACCTATTCGCGCGTCGCGATCGCGACCTTCAAGTTGCGTGAGAACCAGCCGATCGGCTGCAAGGTCACGCTGCGCAAGGCCCGCATGTACGAGTTCATCGATCGCCTTGTGACGGTCGCGCTGCCGCGCGTCCGCGACTTCCGCGGCTTGAACCCGAAGAGCTTCGACGGCCGCGGCAACTACTCGCTCGGCCTCAAGGAACACATCATTTTCCCCGAGATCGACTTCGACAAGGTCACGGAATCCCGCGGCATGGACATCACCGTCTGCACCACGGCCAAGACCGACGACGAGACGAGGGCCTTGTTGACCGCTTTCAATTTCCCGTTCCGGCAGTGAGACGCTGACCTAAAGCCTCTCAAACGCGGATACCCAGGAGCCAAGCATGGCAAAGAAGAGTTCAATCGAGAAGAACAACCGGCGCAAGCGGATGACGAAGAACGCCGCCCCGAAGCGCGAGCGGTTGAAGGCGATCATCGCCGACAAGACGTTGCCGATGGAGGAGCGGTTCGCCGCGACCCTGAAGTTGGCGGAAATGCCGCGCAACTCGTCGGCGACCCGCATCCGTCTGCGTTGCGAGCTGTCGGGCCGTTCGCGCTCGAACTATCGCTTGACCAAACTGTCCCGCATCGCAATGCGGGACCTTGGCTCCAAGGGCATGGTCCCGGGCCTCGTGAAGTCCAGCTGGTAAGGAGGGTCGTTTAGATGTCTACGCACGATCCAATCAGCGATCTCATCACCCGCATCCGCAACGCGCAGATGCGCTCCAAGAACAAGGTCTCCACGCCTGGCTCGAAGATGCGCGAGAACGTGCTCGAGGTGCTGAAGAGCGAAGGCTACATCCGCGGTTACGCCACGCTCGAGCACTCCTCGGGCCGCAGCGAGATCGAGATCGAGCTGAAGTATTTCGACGGCGAGCCCGTTATCCGCGAGATCGAGCGTGTCTCCAAGCCCGGGCGTCGCGTTTACGCCTCGGTGAAGAACCTGCCGCGGGTCAATAACGGACTCGGCATTTCGGTGTTGTCGACGCCGAAGGGAATCATGGCTGACCACAGTGCGCGTGAAGCGAACGTGGGCGGCGAAGTTCTCTTCACGGTGTTCTGAGAAGGATTTTTGATCCATGTCACGTGTTGGCAAAAGGCCGGTAGCGGTGCCGTCGGGTGTGACCGCGACCGTCGACGGGCAGACCGTCAAGATGAAGGGGCCGAAGGGTCAGCTTCAGTTCGTCGTCCATAGCGACGTCGAGGTGAAGCTCGACAACGGCCAGGTCAAGGTGAACCCGCGGGTCGAGACCAACCGCGCGCGGGCCCTGTACGGGACCGCTCGCGCCCAGGTCGCGAATCTGGTCGAAGGCGTCACCAAGGGTTTCGAGAAGAAGCTCGAAATCACCGGCGTCGGTTACCGCGCCGCGCTGCAGGGCAAGAACCTGCAGCTCGCGCTCGGCTACAGCCACGATGTGGTCTACGCGATCCCGGAAGGGATCACGATCACCGTGCCGAAGCCGACCGAGATCACGGTGACCGGCAGCGACATCCAGCGCGTCGGCCAGGTCGCCGCCGAGATTCGCTCCTATCGTCCGCCGGAGCCCTACAAGGGCAAGGGCGTGAAGTATGTTGGCGAATTCATCTTCCGCAAGGAAGGCAAGAAGAAGTAACGGAGCCGGTCATGTCGAAAGCCAAGGTTACGAATGCCCGGCGCAAGCGCAGTGTACGTCTGAAGCTGCGCCGCTCGGGTGGCGGCCGTCCGCGCCTGTCGGTGTTCCGCTCGTCCAAGCACATCTACGCCCAGGTCATCGACGATCTGAAGGGCGAGACGCTGGCCTCTGCCTCGTCGCTCGAGAAGTCGATGCGCGATGGCGGCAAGACCGGCGCCGACATCGATGCGGCGAAGGCGGTCGGCAAGCTGCTGGCCGAGCGCGCCGCCGAGAAGGGTGTCAAGGAAGTCGTGTTCGACCGCGGCAGCTATCTCTATCACGGGCGCGTCAAGGCTCTTGCCGACGCGGCGCGTGAGAGCGGGCTGAGCTTCTAACAGAATTTGAGGATTGAGGCGTAAGCCTCTGAAGGACTGGAAAAACCATGGCAGAACGCGAACAACGTGGTGGACGCGATCAACGCGGCGGCGGACGTGAACGCAGGGAAGAGCGCGACAGCGAGTTCGTCGACAAGCTCGTCCACATCAATCGCGTCGCCAAGGTCGTCAAGGGCGGCAAGCGCTTCGGTTTCGCAGCGCTGGTCGTGATCGGAGACCAGAAGGGCCGCGCCGGCTTCGGTCACGGCAAGGCGCGCGAAGTGCCCGAGGCGATCCGCAAGGCAACCGAATCCGCCAAGCGCAACCTGACCCGCGTGTCGTTGCGCGAGGGCCGCACGCTGCACCACGACATCGCCGGCCGTCATGGCGCGGGCCGTGTTTATCTGCGCGCAGCTCCGGCCGGTACCGGCATCATCGCCGGCGGTCCGATGCGCGCCGTGTTCGAGACGCTCGGCGTACAGGACGTGGTTGCGAAGTCGATCGGCTCGTCGAACCCGTACAACATGGTTCGCGCGACCTTCGATGCGCTGAAGCATCAGGATTCGCCGCGCTCGGTCGCTGCCCGCCGCAACATCAAGGTGTCCACCCTCCAGTCCCGCCGTATCGGTGGCGACGCCGAGGCGGTTGCCGAATAACGGAAGCTTTTCGGAGTAGACGCCCATGGCCAAGAGTGCCGTTACGACCGCAAAGACGATCAAGATCGAGCAGACCGGTAGCGCGATCCGCCGCCATCATTCGCAGCGCTCGACGCTGATCGGGCTCAAGCTCAACAAGATCGGCCGCACCAGCGAACTGCCGGACACTCCGGCGGTCCGCGGCATGATCTTGAAAGTTCACCATCTCGTTCGCATCGTCGACGAGAAGTAAGCAAAGGCGCACGATCCCGAAGCGGGACCCGTTTTCGGTGAAGGTCATGCGCAAGAAACAAGGAGCAGGGCGATGAAGCTCAGCGATATCGCCGACAATGCCGGCTCGCGCAATAAGCGTATGCGCGTCGGCCGCGGCATTGGTTCGGGCAAGGGCAAGCAGGCCGGCCGCGGTGGCAAGGGCCAGACCGCGCGTTCGGGCGTGCGCATCAAGGGTTTCGAAGGCGGCCAGATGCCCTTGCATCGCCGTCTGCCAAAGCGCGGCTTCAACAACATCTTCCGTGTCGAGTTCGCCGAGATCAATCTCGACCGGCTCCAGGACGCGGTGGATGCCAAGAAGATCGACGCCGGCAGCGTCGTGAACGTCGAATCCCTGGTCAAGGCCGGCGTGCTGCGCCGCGCCAAGGGCGGCCTGCGGCTGCTCGGCCGCGGCGAGTTCAAGGCCAAGCTCAACATCGAAGTGCACGGCGCCTCGAAGACCGCGATCGCGGCAGTCGAGAAGGCCGGCGGCTCGGTGAAGATCCTCGCGCCTGCCAAGGAAGAAGGCGAGGCGGCGTAACAACTGCGTCATCGGCCCGCGGCTCGCGGGCCTTTACGCATGCGGGACGATGGACTTATCGAAGCCGTAGCCCCAGATAATGTCCGGTGTCCGGTATAATGTAGCCCGGCCGCGGGCATAACGGCGCAATAAGCGGCGGGAGAAAGTCCAAGATGGCCTCTGCAGCGGAACAACTGGCAGCCAATCTCAATTTCGGTGCGTTTGCCAAGGCCGACGAACTGAAGAAGCGCATCTGGTTCACCTTGGGTGCGCTGCTCGTTTATCGGCTCGGGACCTACATCCCGCTGCCCGGCATCGATCCCAACATCTGGGAGCAGGTGTTCCGCTCCCAGGCGGGCGGCATCCTCGGCATGTTCAACATGTTCGCCGGCGGCGGCATTCACCGCATGGCGATCTTTGCGCTGAACATTATGCCGTACATCTCGGCCTCCATCATCATCCAGCTCCTGACCACCGTCTCGCCGCAGCTCGAGGCGCTGAAGAAGGAAGGCGAGTCCGGCCGCAAGCTGCTGAACCAGTACACCCGTTATCTCACGGTGATCCTGGCCGCGTTCCAGTCCTACGGCATCGCGGTGGGCCTCGAAGGCGCCGGCAACGTCGTCAGCGACCCCGGCATGTTCTTCCGTCTGTCCACGGCGATCACGCTGACCGGCGGCACCATGTTCCTGATGTGGCTGGGCGAGCAGATCACCTCGCGCGGCATCGGCAACGGCATTTCCCTGATCATTCTCTCCGGCATCGTCGCCGAGCTGCCCGCGGCGCTCGCCAACATGCTCGAGCTCGGCCGTCAGGGTGCGATGTCGACCGGCCTGATTCTGGTCGTCATCATCATGGCGGTGGCCGTGATCGCCTTCATCGTGTTCGTGGAGCGCGCCCAGCGCCGGCTCTTGATCCAGTATCCGAAGCGCCAGGTCGGCAACAAGATGTTCGAGGGGCAGTCCTCGCATCTGCCGCTCAAGCTCAACACCTCGGGCGTGATCCCGCCGATCTTCGCGTCTTCGTTGCTGCTGCTGCCGACCACGGTTGCGAACTTCAACGCGGGCAGCGGGCCGGAATGGTTCCAGTGGATCAACACCCAGCTCGGCCACGGCCGTCCGCTGTTCCTGATCATGTATCTGGCGCTGATCGTGTTCTTCGCCTTCTTCTACACCGCGATCGTGTTCAATCCGACCGAGACTGCGGACAATCTGAAGAAGCACGGCGGCTTCATTCCGGGTATCCGTCCGGGCGAGCGTACCGCGGAATATATCGACTACGTGCTGTCGCGCATCACCGTGCTCGGCGCGGTCTATCTGGCGATCGTCTGCTTGATCCCGGAAATCCTGATCTCCTACGCGTCGGTACCGTTCTACTTTGGCGGTACTTCGCTGCTGATCGTCGTCAGCGTCACCATGGACACGGTGGCGCAGGTGCAGGGTTATCTCCTGGCGCATCAGTACGAAGGTCTGATCCGGAAGTCGAAGCTGCGCGGCCGCCGCCGTTAAGCGCGGCGTCCTCTCGGGCGGCGCAATTGCGCTGCCGATTCGGGGGGGGGGGGACCCCCGCGGGCGGCGGGCCGGCGGTGGGGGGGGGCGGGCCCGCCCCCGGGGGAATGGGGTGGGTGCAGAGAGGGAACCACACAGAAGGA
>NZ_JBVVPL010000006.1:181634-243138 GCF_055807615.1 Bradyrhizobium sp. MV1.5
TGGTTTGCGCCGGAGTCCCGGGGGGCGCCGCCCCCCCGGATCGGGGGGGGGCCGTCGGGGCGGCCCAACTGGCCGGGCGGTTGGGGCGCGGGCCCACCGCCCCCGGACGGCGAGCCGGCATTCGGTCGCCTCGGCAGAGCCGCTCTTACTGTCGTGCAAGCACTGATCTCCAAGCACTGATCTCCAAGCACTGATCTGAAAGGCTTCTTGGCGTCCGGCCATTTGCTCCCCTATGATATGGGTAGCGGTGCGGCGCTGATTATGATTTGCACTGTAACTGGACTTCAAAGCACAGGTGCGCGACGTATCGCGCACCAATCGGGGGGCGTACGCCGATGAGAATTATACTTCTGGGGCCACCGGGATCGGGCAAGGGCACCCAGGCGCAGCTACTGGTGCAGCGCTATGGCATCGTCCAGCTCTCGACCGGCGAGATGTTGCGTGCAGCGGTGGCGGCCGGAACGCCGGTCGGTCTCAAGGCCAAGGAGATCATGGCCGGCGGCGGTCTCGTGCCGGACGATGTCGTGGTGGGAATCATCTCCGATCGGATCGATCAGCCGGATGCCAAAAACGGTTTCATCCTCGACGGTTTCCCGCGGACCGTGCCGCAGGCCGAGGCGCTGGATGAGCTGCTCAAGCACAAGCACCTCAAGCTCGATGCCGTGATCGAGCTCCGCGTCAACGAGAGTGCGCTCCTGAACCGTGTCGAGACCCGCGTCGCCCAGATGCGCGAGCGCGGGGAGGAGGTCCGGCTCGACGACACCCCGGAGGTCCTGACCAAGCGGTTAGCCAGCTACCGCAACCAGACGGAACCGCTGATTCATTACTATTCCGAGCGGCGGAAGCTCTCGACCATCGACGGCATGATGGCCATCGACGAGGTCACCCGCGCCATCCATCGCCAGCTCCTGGCGCTCGGGGCGGTCGAGCCCAAGACTCATGGCAAGTCCCGCGCCCGGAGCGCGACCAAGGCGGCCCCGGCTAAAAAGGCCAAGACGGTAAAGAAATCGGTCAAAAGGCCCGCGAAAGCTGCCAAATCCAAGAAGACGGCCAAGAAGGCTACGAAGGCAGGCAAGAGAATCGTCAAGAAAGTCGCCAAGAAGGCGGGGAAGAAGAAGGCAGCCAAAAAGACCGCCGGGAAGGCCGTCAAAAAAGGTGCCAAAAAGGCCGCAAAAAAGGTCACGAAAAAGCGAGCTAAGCGCTAGCAGCGGTTGACGAAAGCCCCCTGAATCCCCTAATAAGCCCCGCATCCAAGTCGGATAGTTTCAAACGATGCCGGGCCCCAGGAAGACCAGGGGTGGGCGTCGTGTTCGCGTTTGTGAACACCTGCCCGAGAAACCAAGCACTTAAAGCGCGATTCCTGACGAGGGATCGGCGACAGGAGAGAAGGCCGTGGCCCGTATTGCCGGCGTGAACATCCCGACCAACAAGCGCGTGCTGATCGCGCTCCAGTATATCCATGGCATCGGCCAGAAGATCGCCGGTGAGATCATGGAGAAGGTCAAGATCCCAGACGATCGTCGGGTCAATCAGCTCAGCGACGCCGAAGTGCTTCAGATCCGCGAAGTGATCGACCGCGACTATCTCGTCGAGGGCGATTTGCGTCGTGAGGTCGGCATCAACATCAAGCGTCTGATGGACCTCGGCTGCTACCGCGGCCTGCGCCATCGTCGCGGCCTGCCGGTACGTGGCCAGCGTACCCACACCAATGCGCGCACGCGCAAGGGTCCGGCCAAGGCCATCGCCGGCAAGAAGAAGTAAGTTTTCGCATCCAATCACGGCGTGTGGCGACCCGGGGATGACCCGTTCGCCACGCGCCTTTCGTTCCACAGGTGTAGCCGCTGGCGTTACGGCGGCGTTGAGATCTTCAGGAAAGGTAGTCTATGGGCAAGGAAGCCACCCGCGTTCGTCGTCGTGAGCGCAAGAACATCGCCTCCGGCGTCGCGCATGTGAACTCGTCGTTCAACAACACGACCATCACCATCACCGACGCGCAGGGCAACACGATTGCATGGTCCTCCGCCGGCACGATGGGCTTCAAGGGCTCGCGCAAGTCGACCCCCTATGCCGCACAGGTCGCCGCCGAGGACGTGTCGAAGAAGGCGCAGGAGCACGGCATGCGCACGCTGGAAGTCGAAGTCGCCGGTCCCGGTTCGGGCCGCGAATCGGCGCTCCGCGCGCTTCAGGCCGCGGGCTTCACCGTCACCTCGATCCGCGACGTGACCACGATCCCGCACAACGGTTGCCGTCCCCGCAAGCGTCGGCGCGTTTGATACCAGATTGCGGGCGCATTGGCGCCCGCGATGACTTTTTGCAAAGCCGTGGAAATGATCTGCGGCCTTTCTCCAACGCCAGTGCCTGCGACAGCAGTCTGACTGGCCTGTATGGGTGAAACAGTGACGATCCAGAAAAATTGGCAAGAACTGATTCGGCCGAACAAGCTGCAGGTACAGCCCGGCAGCGATCCGACCCGTTTCGCGACCATCGTCGCCGAGCCGCTCGAGCGCGGCTTCGGCCAGACGCTCGGCAACGCGCTGCGCCGCATCCTGCTGTCCTCGCTCCAGGGCGCGGCGGTGCAGTCGGTGCACATCGACGGCGTGCTGCACGAGTTCTCCTCGATCGCGGGCGTCCGTGAGGACGTCACCGACATCGTGCTCAACATCAAGGACATCTCGATCAAGATGCAGGGCGAAGGCCCCAAGCGCATGGTCGTCAAGAAGTCCGGCCCGGGCGTCGTCACCGCCGGCGACATCCAGACCGTGGGCGATGTCGTCGTGCTCAATCCCGACCTGCAGATCTGCACGCTCGACGAGGGCGCCGAGATCCGCATGGAGTTCACGGTCGCAACCGGCAAAGGTTACGTGCCCGCCGAGCGCAACCGCCCCGAGGACGCGCCGATCGGTCTGATCCCGGTTGACAGCCTGTACTCGCCGGTCCGCAAGGTCTCCTACAAGGTCGAGAACACCCGCGAGGGCCAGATCCTCGACTACGACAAGCTGACCATGACGATCGAGACCAACGGCGCGCTGACGCCGGATGATTCCGTGGCCTACGCTGCGCGCATCCTGCAGGATCAGCTCAATGTGTTCGTCAACTTCGAAGAGCCGCGCAAGGAAGTCGCCCAGGAGATCATCCCGGACCTCGCCTTCAACCCGGCCTTCCTCAAGAAGGTGGACGAGCTCGAGCTCTCCGTGCGTTCGGCCAACTGCTTGAAGAACGACAACATCGTCTACATCGGCGACCTCGTGCAGAAGAGCGAAGCGGAAATGCTCCGCACTCCGAACTTCGGCCGCAAGTCGCTCAATGAGATCAAGGAAGTGCTGGCCCAGATGGGTCTGCACCTCGGCATGGAAGTGCCGGGCTGGCCGCCGGAGAACATCGACGAGCTCGCCAAGCGCTTCGAGGATCACTACTGATCCGAACGACGACAGGCTGAGGCGCGAATTCATCGCGCCTTAGCGGGCGAACGCAGGCAGCCCACCTGAGCAACTGGTCCGACGAACCGTCGCGACGACTGAAATTCAAGGAATCAAAAAATGCGTCACGGCAAGGTTCATCGCAAGCTCAACCGCACCGCCGAGCATCGCCGCGCGATGTTCGCAAACATGTGCGCCGCGCTGATCAAGCACGAGCAGATCGTCACCACGCTGCCGAAGGCGAAGGAATTGCGTCCGATCGTCGAGAAGCTGATCACCCTCGGCAAGAAGGGCGGCCTGTCCATGCGTCGCCAGGCCATCTCCGAGATGCGCGACAAGGATCAGGTCAGGAAGCTGTTCGACGTATTGGCGCCCCGCTACAAGGATCGCCAGGGTGGCTACACCCGCATCATCAAGGCGGGCTTCCGCTACGGCGACAATGCGCCGATGGCCGTGATCGAGTTCGTCGACCGCGACGTCGATGCCAAGGGTCAGGACTCCGGCCCGGTGCAGGAAAAGGAAGCCGAGGCGGCGTAAGCCGACCGGCAGAGAGTTTTCAGAAAGCGGCGCCTTCGGGCGCCACTTTTTTATTGGCCGTCCTCGTTGGTTGCGTCCCGCTCCTCACGCGTCAGTGAGTGGCGATTGTTATCGTGCCGGTAGCGCCCAATATCTCCGCCAGCATCAACGGAGATCACGCATGAACATCGACCTTTCCGGAAAGACCGCCCTCGTGACCGGCTCGACCGCCGGAATCGGCCACGCTATTGCAAAAGGCCTTGCCGGCTCGGGTGCGAGCGTCGTGATTAACGGACGCGGCCAGGACAAGGTCGATGCGGCCGTACGCAGGCTGGAAGGGGCGGGGGCCAAGGTCCGCGGCATCGCCGCCGATGTGTCGACCGCTGCGGGCTGCATGGCGCTGGCCGCGGCGCTGCCAGATGTCGACATCCTCATCAACAATGCCGGCATCTTCGAGCCGAAAGACTTTTTCGACATTCCGGACGAGGACTGGAGCCGCTTCTTCGAGGTCAACGTCATGAGCGGCGTGCGTCTCTCTCGCGCGTACATGAAGGGCATGCTCAAGCGCAACTGGGGCCGAATCGTCTTCATCTCTTCGGAGTCCGGACTCAACATTCCCGTCGAGATGATTCACTATGGAATGAGCAAGACGGCCCAGCTCTCGGTCGCACGCGGCCTGGCGCAGCTCACCCGCGGCACCGGCGTCACCGTCAATTCCGTGCTGCCGGGCCCGACGATGTCGGAGGGCGTCGAGACGTTCGTGAAGGATCTCGCCAAGCAGAACGGCCAGTCGGTCGATGAGGCCGCGGCCAGTTTCGTCAAGCAGCATCGCCCAAGCTCGCTGCTCCAGCGCTTCGCCAGCGTCGACGAGATCGCTAACATGGTGGTTTATGCGGCTTCCAAGGAAGCCTCCGCGACCAACGGTGCGGCGCTGCGCGCGGAAGGCGGCATCGTCAATACGATTGCCTGAGCATGATCCGGAAAAGTGTGACGCGGTTTTCCGAAAAGATCATGCTCAAAACAAAGGACCGCGCATGCCGGCCTATGTGATCTCGGAGGTCGAGGCGCGCGATCAGGCCGCGATGGAGGCCTATCGCGCGCTGGCCGCAGCAACCATCGCGCGATATGGCGGCCGCTACATCGCGCGCGGCGGTGCCGCTGAAGTGGTGGAGGGCGGTCCGCCGCCCAAGACCATCATCATCGTGGAGTTTCCCTCAATGGAATGCGCGCGCGAATGGTACGCGTCCCCGGAATATGCGGAGGCGCTGAAGCTGCGGCAGACGGCGCTGGAGCGGCGGTTGATGTTCGTCGAGGGCGTGGTTCCAGTCTAGCTGGTCTGCTCGATAGCCCCCTTCAATTCGGGACCCGACAGGCTAAAACTCCGGCTCATGCTCTGGCCCCTGTCGACCCGCCATAAACGCCTGTTCAGGCTGACATCCGCGCGATGGCAGCGGCGAGCAATCTTCGTGCTTGGTGGGATCGGGGTAGGCGCCGCGGCGGTGGCGCTGGCCCAACTCGCTGATCTCGCCCAGTACGCCTTTACGCTGCTGCTGGCCAAGTCGCGCTACGCCGTGCTCGCAGTGACACCTCTCGGCTTCATGCTCTCGGCCTTTCTGACCACCCGGCTGTTCCCGAACGCACAGGGCAGCGGCATTCCTCAGGCGATCGCCGCACGGCATCTGACCGACCAGACGGCGCGCGAGAGCCTGGTCTCGATCCGAATCGCGCTCGGAAAGGTGATCCTCACCTTGTTCGGTCTGCTGTGCGGTGGCTCCGTCGGCCGGGAAGGACCGAGCGTTCAAGTCGGCGCTTCCATCATGTTTGCGCTTGGACGCGTCTCGCCACGCCGCCAGCCCGGATTGATCCTGGCCGGCGCGGCCGCCGGCGTCGCGGCCGCCTTCAACACGCCCCTGGCGGGGATCGTCTTCGGTATCGAGGAGATGAGCCGGGCTTTCGAGACGCGTACCAGCAGCCTCATCATTGCGGCGGTGATCGCGGCCGGCCTGACCTCGCTCGCGCTGATGGGCAATTACGCCTATTTCGGCAGCAGTGCGACGTCTCTTGCCCGCGGCACCGACTGGCTGGCGGTGCCGGTGTGCGGCGTGGTCGGCGGTTTGGCTGGCGGCATCTTCAGCCGTATCGTCATCGTGATGGCGCGCGGCTTCGCCCATCCGCTCGGGCGTACGGTCAAGCGCCACCCGTTGTGGTTTGCGCTCGCGTGCGGATTGGCGGTCGCGATCTGCGGCCTCGTCTCCGGCGATACGATCTATGGCACGGGCTACCAGCAGGTAAAGACGGCCCTGGAGCACGGCGCACCGCTGCCGCAGGACTTCGGCATCCTCAAGCTTCTCGCCACCACCTTCGCGGCAATCAGTGGCATACCCGGCGGAATTTTTTCGCCGTCACTCGCCGTTGGAGCCGGCCTCGGCAGCAACATCGCGTCCTTCTTCCACGACGCTCCGCTCGGTGCGATCATGTTGCTCGGCATGGTCTCCTATTTTGCCGGTGTGGTGCAGGCGCCGATCACCGCTTTCGTCATCGTGACCGAGATGACCGACAACCACGCCATGGTGGTGCCGTTGATGGCCGCCGCCCTGATTGCACACGCCACCTCACGGCTGATCTGCGAAGAAGGGATCTACCACGCGCTCGCCAAGGGCTTTATCAAGCGGGCGACGCGTCCGCCTGAGACGAATGCGGCGCCCGCTTCGAGCTAAGACCTACCACCCCTCCAGCACGATCTTGCCGCGCGACTTGCCGCTCTCGAGCAGCGCGTGGGCCCGCTTGAGATTGGCCGCGTTGATCGTGCCAAAGGTCTGGTCGAGCGTGGTGCGCAGCACGCCCTTGTCGATGAGGTCGGCGACATCGTTGAGCAGATGATGCTGCGCGATCATGTCGGCGGTCTGGAACGAGGAGCGCGTGAACATCGATTCCCAGTGCACCGAGATCGCCTTTCCCTTGAACGTGCTCATGGTGAATTCCGGGGGATCGTCGATCAGGCCGAACTTGCCCTGCGGCGCCATAAACTCGACGATGCTCTTGTAGTGCTGGTCGGTGAAGGTGAGGCTCGCCACCAGCGCGACGGGCGGCAGCTTGAGCTTCTCGATCTGCTCCTTCATCGGTTGGCCGTGGTCGATCACCGCATGCGCGCCGAGATCGAGGCACCATTTTTGCGACTCCGGCCGCGTCGCGGTCGCGAGCACCGTCAGCCCGGTGAGGCGGCGGGCGAGCTGGATCAGGATCGAGCCGACACCGCCGGCGCCGCCGGTGATCAAGAGCGTACGCGGATCGACACTCTTGCCGGGCACTGCACCAAGCCGGTCGAACAACAGCTCCCAGGCGGTGATGGAGGTGAGGGGAAGGGCGGCGGCTTGCGCGAACGACAGGCTCTTCGGCTTGTTGCCGACGATGCGCTCGTCGACCAGATGGAATTCGGAATTGGTACCCTGGCGCAGGATCGAACCGGCATAGAACACCTCGTCGCCTGGCTTGAACAGCGTGACGTCGGGCCCAACGGCGTCGACGACGCCGGCCGCGTCATAGCCCAGAATCTTCGTCTCGCCCTCGGGCGGGGCGGCGCGCTTGCGCACTTTGTAATCGACCGGATTGGCCGAGATCGCCTTCACGGCGACGCGGATGTCGCGCCCGCCGGGCTCGGGCTTTGCGGTTTCGAAATCGAACAGCGCGTCCTGATCCTCGATCGGAAGCGACTTCTTGTAGCCGACGGCCTTCATGGCTTGTCTCCTCGGATAGCATTGCAGATGCTGGGTCCCGGGTTCGCGTTTTCGCGCCCCCGGGACGACAAGCGAGAATTAGAACGCGAACTGCGTCCGCATCGCGACCGCATCGAACTTCGAGCCGACATCGGCGGTCGAGATCGGCGAGGCCTGCCTCGACACCGTGCCATGCAAATAGTCCAGCATGAAACGGACGTTGCCGTTGACGTACCAGTTCAGCGCTGCCGTGTAGACGGTCTGCCGGCCGCCCGCGATGCCGGTGACGGTCCCGAGCTGATCGTTGAGGTCGATCGTGGAGAAGCGTCCTGCGATTTCCCACGCGCCCCAGCCGCCGCCCTCGAGCGAGAACGGGTGCGCCGGCTTGACGCCGCCATAGGCCGCATTCGCCGCATTGTAGCTCCGACCCTCGCCCGTCAGCACGTAGCCGGCCTGCGCGTAGCCGCCCTGGAACTTGCGGCTCGGCGCACCCAGCGGCGGCAGGCCAGTATTGGCGCTGCGATCGATGTTGTACCAGAAATACTCGCCTTGCAGGATCAACGGCCCATAGGTGGCGGCCGCTTCGACGCTGTAGACCTGCGCGCCGGAGGCATTGGCGATTGCGCCGGTCGTAGCCAGCACCGTGGGATCGATGCGCAGTTCCGGACGATCGCTGAGCGTGACTGCCTGCGCACCCGTCACCATGTTGCGTGACGGCTGGATCAGCCATTCGGCGTTTCCGCCAAGATGCATCGAGTAATCCTTGCCGCTGACGACCTGGCCGGCAACGCGGGCGACGGCGCCATACTGCTCGGAGGCACCGTTCGGTGCTGCGCTCGACGCCGAATGGATCGCGCCGGTCGAGGGTCCCGTGACATAGCCGCCGATCCAGAGCTGGTCGTTGTACCAGCGCGTGCCGATCGCCGAACGGAAGTCGCCCGCGGCGATGCTGGTGGCGACGACGCCGGCCGAAGCGCGCTCCATGAACATGATGTCGTTAGAGCTCGTGGCCTCATCGAGAGTGTAGGGCAGGTCCATGATGCCGCCTTCGATGGCCATCTTGCCGCCGAACGGTTTCAGGCCGGTATAGCTGAGATAGGCGTTCTCGATGCCGGAGACGCCGCCGCCGGGCAGCGAACCCGGAGCTGCGCCGCCAAACCCGTCGGAGGAGCCGCCGAAGTCGTAGATCAGCGCGAAATTCCAGTCGTTGAAGAACTTGCCGGCGAGACCGATGCGCGCGCGGCGGACGTTCTCGCCGCTGTCGAGCTTTTGCGGCACGGTCGCCGCCGTGTTGGGCCGATAGTCATAGCCGCCGACATCCCAATGCACGCGGCCTGTGATCCCGACGCAGTTTGCCCCATCGGCGGTGCAGATGGTCGGCCGGTTATTCGGCATCGTCACGATGACGCCGGAGGCGGGCGCCGGTCCCTTGAGCGGGATCGCCGCGTTGGCGTTGGCGACCACGGCCTTCGCCTCGGAACGCGCTTCGGCTTTCGCCTCCGCCTTCGCCTCAAGCCTGGCCTTCGCCGTGGCCGCGGTATTCGCGGCGGTCTGGCTCTGGAGCTTGTCGAGTTTCTGCTCCAGCATCTTCAACTGCTGCTTCAGGAGTGCGATCTCCTGGTCGCTGCTGCTGGCCGATTGGGCCTGGGCCTGCGAGGCTGCCAGTGCGCCGGCGAGACCAATCGCGGTGGCTGCAATTCCTGTCCTTCTCACGTCATGACTCCTTCGTTTGACGAACTTCCCCAAGTCACTGGCGGAGAGCCTAGGATCGATCGATGACTGCCCCGCGACGGCGCGGCCCGGTTGCGCGGTTCCCACTGGTGCAAATTCGCCGCAACCGAATCCGCCTTGCACCACCATGCAAGATGACGCACATCATGCCAATCCACAGCCCCGGCAAATTGCTATTTCGCACGCAGAGCTTGCAGGCCGGACACACCAAAAAGGGGGTCGAATATGCCGCCGGGCGCCCTTCTATTGGGGGGCGAACGCGCCTATATTCCGGCGTCTTTTCCAAGAGGTAGGAATGTTTCGATCGACCCGGACCGCCGTCGTCACGGCACTGTGCATAGCCTTTTCGGCCAACTTCAATCCGGCCGCCGCGCAAGACCGCCGTGTGCCGTCCTCGCCCGTTGAACTGCGGTTGTCCTATGCGCCGATCGTGCAGCGGGTGCAGCCGGCGGTTGTCAACGTCTATGCCGCCAAGGTGGTGCAGAACCGCAACCCGCTGCTCGACGACCCGATCTTCCGCCGCTTCTTCGGCGTGCCCGGCCAGCAGCAGGAGCAGGTGCAGCGCTCGCTTGGTTCGGGCGTGATCGTCGATGCGTCCGGGCTCGTCGTCACCAACGTCCATGTCATCGAAGGCGCCGACCAGGTCAAGGTGTCGCTGTCGGACAAGCGTGAGTTCGAGGCCGAGATCGTGCTGAAGGACTCTCGCAGCGATCTCGCGGTGCTGCGTCTGAAAGACACCAAGGAGAAGTTTCCGGCTCTCGAATTCACCAATTCGGACGAGCTGATGGTCGGCGACGTCGTGATGGCGATCGGCAATCCCTTCGGCGTCGGCCAGACCGTGACCCACGGCATCATCTCGGCCTTGGCGCGTACGCAGGTCGGTATCACCGACTACCAGTTTTTCATCCAGACCGACGCGGCGATCAATCCCGGCAATTCCGGCGGCGCGTTGGTCGACATGAACGGCAGGCTCGCGGGCATCAACACCGCGATCTATTCGCGCTCCGGCGGCTCGCAGGGCATCGGCTTCGCGATCCCCGCCAACATGGTGCGCGTCGTCGTCGCCTCCGCCAAGGGCGGCGGCAAGGCGGTGAAGCGGCCCTGGCTCGGTGCGAAGTTGCAGGCGGTGACGCCGGAGATCGCCGAGAGTCTCGGCCTGCGTTCGCCGACCGGTGCGCTGGTCGCAAGCGTCGTTCCGAACGGGCCGGCGGCCAAGGCCGGGCTGAAATCCTCCGACCTGATCGTCTCGATCGACGGCCAGACCGTGGATGATCCCAACGCCTTCGACTATCGTTTCGCCACGCGGCCGCTCGGCGGCACGGCGCAGATCGACGTGCAGCGCGGCGGCAAGCCGGTCAAGCTGACGGTGGCACTGGACGCCGCGCCCGATGCCGGCCGCAACGAGCTCGTCATCACCGCGCGCTCGCCGCTCCAAGGCGCGAAGGTCTCGACCATCACCCCGGCGCTCGCCGACGAGCTGCATCTGGACGCCGATACGGAAGGCGTCGTGGTCACCGATCTCGGCGGCGACAGTGCGGCCGCGAATGTCGGCTTCCAGAAGGGCGACGTCATCCTGGCGGTCAACAACCAAAAGATCAGCAAGACCAGCGATCTCGAAAAGGCGGCGGCCGAGCGCCAGCGCATCTGGCGCATCACGCTGGTGCGCGGCGGCCAGCAGATCAACGTCACGCTGGGCGGATGAGTCCGAAGCGACCACAGGAGACGCCAACCCTCTTCGCCGCGGCGGGGCTCGATCACGAGGCTCCGCATCCGCTGCCGGATCGGCTGCGACCGCGGGCGCTCTCGGAGGTCGTCGGCCAGGATCACATCCTGGGTCCCGACGGCGCTCTGACGCGCATGCTGGAGACGCGCACGCTGGGCTCGCTGGTGTTCTGGGGCCCGCCCGGCACGGGCAAGACCACGGTCGCGAGGCTGCTCGCGGACGCCACCGATCTGCATTTCGAGCAGATCTCCGCGGTGTTCTCAGGGGTCGCCGATTTGAAGAAGGCCTTTGAGGCCGCGCGTGCACGCCGCGAGACGGGCAAGGGCACGCTGCTGTTCGTCGACGAGGTGCATCGCTTCAACCGCGCCCAGCAGGATTCGTTTCTGCCCGTCATGGAAGACGGCACGGTGGTGATGGTCGGCGCCACCACCGAAAACCCGTCCTTCGAGCTCAACGCGGCGCTTCTGTCCCGGGCGCGCGTGCTGGTGTTTCGCTCGCTCGACGCGGCCGCGATCGAAAAGCTGTTTGCGCATGCCGAGGAGGTCGAGGGCCGCAAGCTACCGCTCGACGAGGAAGCGCGCGCCGTGCTGGTGCGCATGGCCGATGGCGACGGCCGCGCGTCGCTGACGCTCGTCGAGGAAGTCTGGCGCGCCGCGCGCAAGGACGAGATTTTCGACGCCGCGCAGTTGCAGGAGATTTTGCAGCGCCGTGCGCCCATCTACGACAAGTCGGCCGACGGCCACTACAATTTGATCTCGGCGCTGCATAAGTCGGTGCGGGGCTCCGATCCCGACGCCGCGCTGTATTATCTCGCGCGCATGCTCGATGCCGGCGAGGACCCGCTGTTTCTGGCCCGCCGCGTCGTGCGCATGGCGGTCGAGGATATCGGGCTTGCCGATCCGCAGGCGCTGGTCATTGCCAACGCGGCCAAGGACGCCTTCGACTTTCTCGGCCATCCCGAGGGCGAGCTCGCGATCGCGCAGGCTGTGGTCTATCTCGCTACCGCGCCGAAATCGAACGCCGTCTACACTGCCTTCGGCAAGGCGATGCAGGCCGCAAAGCAGGCCGGCTCGCTGCTGCCGCCGAAACACATCCTCAACTCGCCGACCAAGCTGATGAAGTCGGAAGGCTACGGCGCATCTTACGAATACGACCACGACGCCCCCGACGCCTTCTCCGGCCAAGATTACTTCCCGGAAGCCCTGGGCCGCCAGACCTTCTACGACCCGCCCGACCGAGGGTTCGAGCGGGAGATCAGGAAGCGGCTGGATTATTGGGCCAAGTTGCGGAAGGAGCGGGGTGGGGCCTAACCCTTTCGGGCTTGCTGTAGGGTTCGATTTACGGTTTACGTAACGCGTAACTCACGCTAATCCGGCCAAGAAATCGCCATGCCCCGCACGCCCATACATCCCGGCGAACACCTTGCCGGAGAACTGCGACAGCTCGGCATCCCCGCCGCAGAACTCGCGCGCCAGATCGATGTACCCGTGAACCGGATCACCGGCATCATCAATGGGCAGCGGGGCATCACGGCCGATACGGCGTTGCGTCTTGGTCACTGGTTCGACACCAGCCCCCAGTTCTGGATGAACCTGCAACAGCAATATGAGCTGCGCCTCGCGGAAGAAGAGGTGGGGGCGCAGGTTGCGTCGCTGCCGCGCGGCGCGCCGGTACACAGTCGACACCAAAGTTTGGAAAAACCGCATGAGCCGCCGCATCAAGAGAATGAACCCAAAACCTCGCGAGCGCGATGAGCGCAAGGAGGCGCGCCCGTTCAAGGCGCGCAGCGCGAAGACAGCTGGGTCGCGGCCGAGCGGCAAGCCCGGCGCGAAGCCGCCGCGCTTTGCGAGCGAGCGCGTCGAGCGGCGCGCGCCCAAAGCCGAGCCGGAAAAGGCTGCACCGGCAAAGCCGGTCGAGGCACTGCTGCCGACCAAGGTGCAGACCGTCAAGGTGACGGCCGACGAGAACAACATGCGCGTCGATCGCTTCCTTGAAGCGCACTTTCCCGGCCTGTCGTTCTCCCACATCCAGCGCGTCGTTCGTAAAGGCGAGCTGCGCGTCGACGGCAAGCGCGTCGACAGCAAGGACCGCCTGGAGGAGGGCCAGAGCGTCCGCATTCCGCCGCTGAAGCTCGACACCCCGAAGGCACCCAACCCGCAGTCGGAGGCGGCGCAAAAGACGCTTGCCGCGCTGAAGGAGATGACGATCTACGAGGACGACGACGTTCTCGTGCTGAACAAGCCGGCCGGACTTGCCGTGCAGGGCGGCTCGGGGATGACGCGACACATCGACCAGATGCTCGAGGTGATGCGCGATTCCAAGGGCCAGAAGCCGCGCCTCGTGCACCGCATCGACAGGGAGACGTCGGGGTGTCTCCTGGTCGCCAAGACCCGCTTTGCCGCCTCACATCTGACCGGCGCGTTCCGTTCGCGGTCGGCGCGAAAGACCTATTGGGCGCTGGTGCCGGGGCTACCGAAGCCGAAGCAGGGCCGCATCTCGACATTTCTCGCCAAGGAGGAGAGCGAGGACGACACCATCATGCGCATCGCCCAGCATGGCGACGAGGGCGCAAGCCACGCGGTCACGTACTATGCGGTGGTCGAGACCGCCGGCAACAAGCTGACTTGGGTGTCGCTGAAGCCGGTGACCGGGCGCACCCACCAGCTGCGCGCCCACATGGAACATATCGGTCACCCCATCGTCGGCGATCCCAAATACTTCAACATTGAGAACTGGCAACTGCCGGGCGGCCTGCAAAACCGGCTGCATCTGCTCGCGCGCCGCATCGTCATCCCGCATCCCCGCGGCGGCGTGATCGACGCCACCGCGCCATTGCCGCAGCACATGCAGCAGTCATGGAACCTGCTCGGGCTTGATGCGAGCCGGTTTGATCCGATCGAGAACGCGCCGGAAGAGTAAGTAGAGGCGCGAACCAGTAAGGCGCGCGGCTAGCCACATTCTCCGCTGTCATCGCCCGACTTGATCGAGCGATCCAGTATTCCAGAGGCGGTAATGGATACGGAGAAGCCGCAGCGTACTGGATGCCTCGGTCAAGCCGGGGCATGACAGCGGTGGGTGGGGCCGTAGCCCCCAGCCACACCCTCAATTCCGAAACTGCTCCAGAAACATCCGCAAGCTGTCATGCGGGCTCTCGATATCAGTGATCAGCCAACCCTCCGGCCCGTTGACCACGATGAAGTTCAGCGTGACCCGCCGGCCGCGATTGTCGAAATTCGCCGCGACATAGGTCTTGTCGTATTGCCTGCGAATGACCGCGATGGCGACGGGGCCGAGCTTCCAGTTCGGGCTCTGCACCAGGAAATCGTAGGGCGCGACCCGCGGCGCGGACCACATCTTGCGCAAGGAGGGGTCGAAGAATTGCCGGGCGGTGGCGGCATCCCGCGGCAGGCCCTTCGAAAGCTCCGGCGCGCCTTGGCCGTAATGAGCGTAGACGTTGCGGACCACCGATTCCGGCGTCCGAAAGCCGGCCTGCGCCGCGGCCGGCCAAAACCCGGCTAGCAGAGCCACAATGCCCGCAAGTTCCCTCATACCTGCCGCTCGCTTTATCGGTCGCCGCTCTTACCTTACAAGCCTAGCATTGAGTGATCAGGGCCGAAAACTAGATGCGCGAATTGTTCGATGAAGCTGCGGGGCGATCCCCGCTTGATCCGCAGGAGTTGGTCCGCCAGGCCGCGCGCGTGCCGTTGCGCAAGCGCTTCTACAAGGAAGTGGGGGTGGCTGAGGCTGAGGACGGCTTTGCCATCACGCTTGACGGCAAGGCGATCCGCACGCCGTCCGGCCGCCAGGTGGTGATCCCATCGCGCGCGCTAGCCGACGCAGTGGCTGCCGAGTGGGCGGATCAGAACGAGACGATCAAGCCCATGACCATGCCGTTGACGCGGATCGCCAATAGCGTGGTCGAGGGCGTCGTCGACCGCGTCGATCTCGTCACGGACGACCTCGCAAAATACCTCCAGTCCGATCTGCTGTTCTATCGCGCCGGCCATCCAGAGGGGCTCGTCGCCCGCGAGGCCGCGCATTGGGACCCAGTCCTGTTCTGGGCCGCGGAGACGCTGGGCGCGCATTTCATCCTGTCCGAAGGCGTCATGCATGTGACGCAGCCGGAGGAGGCGGTCCAGGCCGCGCGTGCGGCGCTGCCGGGGGATGCCTGGTCGATCGCCGCGCTCCACGTGATCACCACCCTGACCGGCTCGGCCCTGCTGGCGATGGCGCTGGCCCATGGCGTCCGCGATGCCAATCAGGTCTGGGCGGCGGCTTATGTCGACGAGGACTGGAATGCCGAGAAATGGGGCGTCGACGAGGAAGCGGCCGGCCTCCGCGCCGCCCGCCTGCGGGATTTCGAGGCTGCCGTGGCGGTTTTGACTGCGGTGAAGCCGTCCCTGACTGAAGGTCCTTAACGAGAGGTTTACGAGGGCGGCCTTAGGGTGGGGCCAGCGTTCCCCGGGCCCCTTGCGATGCCGACGCCAATAAGCTCGATCCTTCCCGTCAGTGCTGCCAGCCCCGTTGCTGACGCGGCGACGCCCGATCTTGTGCTGCAGGCCGGCAGCGTGGTCGACGCAAGAGTCGTCAGCGTGCTCGCCGATAATTTGGTGCGGATCGCGATCGCCAACCTCTCGATGGATGTGATGTCCGAGGTGGCGCTGACACCAGGACAAAATCTCCAGCTTGCGGTGTCGCAGAACGGCGGCACCATTCGGCTCGCCGTCATGGGCGGAGCAGGCGAGGCGACCGCCGATCAGGTCACGCTGACGCCGGCTGCGGCCTCGCTGGTTGACAGCCCCTCGCTTGCTCCGTCGGCGAGCGCGGGACGCAACGTGCTGACGCCATCGGAGCAGGTCGCCGTTACCGCAGCTTCGGCGGAGGCGGTCACAAAGCAGGGCAGCCAGGCGCCGCTGTTCGCCAATCTGGCCGCGGTCGTCACCGGCAGCGATCTTCCGGCGGGGCTGAAGCAGGCGATGCTGGGCGTGCTGGCGCAGCAGACGCCGCTCAACACCGCGCTCGATGGCGGCGACATCGAATCCGCCTTCCAAAAATCCGGCCTATTCCTCGAGGCCTCGCTCGCCGCAGGCGTGACTCCGTCCTCCGGAACGATGCCGGATTTGAAAGCCGCGCTGCTGGTCCTGCGGCAGACCCTGACAACGCTCGAGACGGCGCCACAGGCGCAAGGTGCCGCCCTTCCTGCTGGGACCGTGGCGGCACCGCAGCTCGCTGCCGCGCAGACGCAGGCTGCACAGGCTGCATTGACCGCAACCGAACCCGAGATCGCCCAACCACCGCAAATGGCGCGCAGCGCCAATCTCGCACCCTCTGTGTTGGCGGAGGTCGCTGGCGGTGCTCCGCAGGCCGCGGTGCCGCGGACCATGACCGCAGGCCTCGCCGCGAGCCTCCTGCAAGAGCTCACGCAAAACCTGCCGCGCATGATGGGGAACGTGCCGGGCTCGAACAAGGCCGTACCCGACGGACATTTTTTCGAAGCAGCCGCGCGCGCGACGCCACCACCGGTTCGCGGCGCGTTGCCGTCGGCGCAATTCATTGCCTCGCCGTCACTCGTACCGGATACACCGCTCGCTGCGACCGTGCATCGCCTGCTCGACGACACCGATGCCGCGCTCGCGCGCCAGACCTTGCTCCAGGTCGCTTCGCTCCCCGATCGCACTGACGCCGGCGGTCACAGGATCGATCCGACCGTGCCGCAGTGGAATTTCGAGATTCCGTTCGCAACGCCGCAGGGCACGGCAATGGCGCAGTTCGAGATCTCACGCGACGGCGGCAATGAATCCGCCGATCCCGCCAAACGCGCCTGGCGCGCGCGGTTCACACTCAACGTCGAGCCGGCCGGACCCGTGCACGCTTTGATTACACTCAACGGCGACAAGACCTTCGTGCGGATGTGGGCGGAGCGGCCGGCGACCGCACAGCAGCTTCGCGCCGGAATTGGTGAGCTCAACCATGCCCTGACCAGGGCCGAGCTCAAGCCCGGCGATATCCTGGTCCGCGATGGCACCCCCCCACAGCCGGCACCGGCCCGCGCCGGCCACTTCCTGGATCGCGCCACATGAGCGACCCGTCGAAGCTTGCGATTGCGCTCCATTACGAGAAGGGCAGCAACGCGCCCGTCGTCGTCGCCAAGGGCAAGGGCACGATCGGCGAAAAGATCGTCGAGATCGCCAAGGCCAACGACATTCCGATCGAGGAGAACGAGATTCTGGCCGGCGCGCTGTCCAAGGTCGAACTCGGCGAGGAGATCCCGCCCGACCTCTACAAGGCCGTCGCCGAAGTGCTCGTGTTCGTGCTGCGGCTGTCGGGCAGGCGGTAGAGCATGATCCGGACCCGAAGGGCCGCGTTAGCGCAAAGTGTGCAGCGGTTTTCCGAAGAGATCATGCTGAAGCAAATAACGTGTCATCGTTTCACCACGATAGCGGCTGCATGGTCGCGGCCATCTTCTTCCCGCAACGGACACCGCCAGTGCTCACCCGCCGTTCCACCGTCGGCCTTCTCGCCGCAGCTGCCGCTTTGCCATCGCGTGCATTCGCCCATGTCGCGCCGCCGCGCAACGAGATCCGTGACAGCCTTCCAAAGCGCTTCACCGACCTCGGCACATCAGGGACGTTCGTCGGCTACAAGGTCGAGGACTACCTGATCGTTGCGAGCGACAAGGAACGTTCGGGCGAGGCGAAGCTGCCGGCTTCGACCTTCAAGATTCCGAACTCGCTGATCGCGCTCGAAACTGGCGTCGTCACTGATCCCGACAAGGACGTATTTCCCTGGGATGGCGTGAAGCGTCCGATCGAGGCCTGGAACAAGGACCACACGCTGCGTAGCGCGATTCTCGTAAGCGCGGTGCCGGTCTATCAGGAGATCGCGCGCCGGATCGGACAGGAGCGCATGCAGAAATACGTCGATCTGTTCGACTACGGCAATCGCGACATCGGCGGCGGCATCGACCAGTTCTGGCTCACTGGCGCCTTGCGTATCGATCCGGTCGAGCAGGTCGATTTCATCGACAGGCTGCGCCGCCGTGTGCTGCCGATTTCGAAGCGCAGTCAGGATCTCGTCGCTGACATCCTGCCGGTGACCAAGGTCGGCGATAGCGTCATTCGCGCCAAGTCCGGGCTGCTCGGCGCCGAGCGCGGCGAGCCGTCGCTGGGCTGGATGGTGGGCTGGGCCGAGAAGGGCGAAGCGCACACCGTGTTCGCGCTCAATATGGACTGCAAGGAGCCGCGTCTGGTCGGCGAGCGCATGCCGCTGACGCAAGCCTGCCTTGCCGAGATCGGCGCCGTTTAGCGCTGCCGCCGGCTCTCGCCGTGCCCTGCTCCGCCACCCACCGGCTCAGCACGGAGCCGTCAAGCCCGAGTTCCTTCGATACTGACTTCGCCGAGCGGCCGCTCGACAAAACCAGATCAACTGCCTGCCGCTTGTACTCGTCCGAATAAGAACGTCGCTGCCGTTTCGTCATCTGACACCTCTTGCTGTCTAAGCTATAGGTGTCCACCGATTTAGGGGAGGCTCAGACTGCCTCCGCGACGAGATACTGGATTGCTTCGCTTCAATCGCAATGACGGAGTATGTGGCGCCGACGCCGGCTCCCAAGACCGAGCTGCCTCCCAGCGCTACCCCAGCTTGAACAGCGTCTGCAAAAACTCCACCACCGCCTTGCGCGACTCGGCGGCAGTCGCCGGATTGCCGCCGACATGCGGATTGAGCTCGACGCAGGAATCCTGGTAGGTGAACGGCGCTTTCGTATCGGCGTTCATCAGCACGCCGCCATCGCCTTCGCGGATCTGGCAGTTGCGCACGGTCTGCGCGCCTGAGGACACGGCAACCGTATTGACGCCGAGCAGCCCACTGTCGAAGCCGTGCGCGCTGTCGGGGTACTCGGTCAGCACCACGTCGCGGCCGGCCGTCTTGAGCCGCTCGACGAAAGCCTTGCAGCTCTTGACGGGATTGTAGTCGTCGGGCGTGCCGTGGAAGATGCGGATCGGGCGCGCGGCGATGTCCGTGTCGTTCTGATAGGTCGTCGAGCAGTCGGGGTAGAACGGAATATAGGCGGCAAACTGGATGCCGGACTTGTTCCAGAGCTTGTGGAAGCGGTCGAGGCTCGCATAGAGCGTCGCCTGTCCCCCGCGTGAAAAGCCCATCAGCACGATGCGATCAGGATCGACGCGGGGATGTTTTGCGAGGATTTCCAGCGAGCGATAGATGTCGATGACAAAGTTGAGCCGGCCGAGCAGGGCCTGGTTCGGCCCGACCACCGTCAGCCCGCGGCCGGTAAAGCCGTCGATCACGAAGGTCGAGATGCCCATGGCGTTGAACGCGTGCACCCAGGCTTCGGTCGTGGCGCCGACACCGCTCGAGCCGTGCATCAGCACCACGACGGGGAGTTTTCCGCTGCCTTGCGCCACGCGCAGTTCGCCGGCGACCGTCACCGGCTTGGCGGCCGCGGCGTCACCGCTGAGGAATTGCTGATCGGAGAGGGTGAGCGAGGGGATCGGGTAGATCTCGGCGCGGGTAGCGACTTCCCTGGGAAGCGATTGCGCGTTGGCGCCCATGCCGACGAACAGCGTTGAAATGCAGAGCGCCATGGCGACGCGGAATGCCGTCAGCATCGTGATCCTCCCTCGCGATTTTCAGTGAGTAGAACAACACGCCCGTGCGCTGTCAATTTGACGCAGGCCGGCGGTTCGCCTCAGGCGGGATCGGCCTTCTTCACCGTCAGCGCCTGATCGATCGCAAAACCGCCAATCTCGCTCATCGCCTGCGAGATCACGTCGCCCTTGCGGGCAAAGCCGGCGGAGAGGACATCGAACTGGGTGCGCGCCAGCCGCAGCACCTCGATCGGCACGGAGATTGCGGTCTCGTTGAAGCTGTCGACCGAGGCGTGCAGCGTTTCCAGCTCGCTTGTGAGCTGGCCGATATGGCTCTCCGCGTGCTGCATCAGGCCGAGCAGCTTGCCGCGCTCGGCATCGAATGCCGCGCGCTCGGCCGCCGCGGCCGCGGTGACTTCGGCAAGCTGGCTACGCAGCCCGTCGATTTGCTTGACCATGGCGTCCGACGCCATCTCACCGGCCTCGCGCAGCTCGCTGTTGCGCGTGTTCTCTTCGTGCTCCCGATGATAGAGGCGTTCCGCCGACATCGCCCGCTGCGTCAGCGACTCGATCAGCGCGGCCGCGCGCAGCAACATCTCGCCGTTCCGCCCCGACACCATGCTGGCCATGCGCCGCAGGAAGTCGGTGGTTTCGGACGACGAGTTCGGCGGCAGGGGAACGACCGTCGCGGACATGGGATTATGCTTGCAGCCGGAAATGATGACCGCCGCCGTACCGACTGAGCTCACGCAACATTCGGCGCCTGATCGTAAGCCTTGAGCAAGCCTGAATCGCCGCGCCCGGTCAACCGGGCGGGGCCGGATTTGCAACTGCGTCAGCCGGTCTTCCGCCGGCCGATCCGGCCGAGATGGGTGAAGCCGAACCCGGCCGAATATTTCAGGCCATAGCCGAGCGCCCGGTCGAGGCCGATATGGGCGAGCCAGATCAAGGCGATGGACAGGGTGAGCGGCGAGGCAAGGCCGAAACCGACGGTCAGCAGCGCGACCGGTGCCATGTAGCTGTGCGCGGCGTTGTAGACCAGCGCGCCGAATTTGGCGTCCGACAGATATGCCAGGAAGCTCAGATCGGGGACGAAGAACAGCAGGGCGAACACGAGCCATGAGCCGTCCCAGGCCCAGTAGAGCATCACCATGCCCACGAACAGGGTCAATCCTTCCAGCCGCAGCAGGATGTTGACGCCGCCCGTCGCCGCGCCGGTCTCGGCCGTTCCTTCGGTCATGGTCGTCTCCCAGGCAAAACTTTGAAATTCCTTGCGCTTTCCCGCTGCGACAAGGCAGCCCTGCGGGGCCGAAAGCCGCTTCCCGGCCTGCAAAATGCCGTGTTAGAACCCCCGGCAATCGCATTTAGGCTAAGAACTGGCGGGAGCAAATGAAGAATATCCTGGACGCCCTTGAAGACCGTCGCGCCGGCGCAAAGCTCGGCGGCGGGGAGAAGCGCATCGAGGCGCAGCACGCCCGCGGCAAGCTGACCGCACGTGAGCGCATCGAGCTCTTGCTCGACAAGGGATCGTTCGAGGAATTCGACATGTTCGTCGAGCACCGCTCCACCGAGTTCGGCATGGAGAAGAACAAGGTGCCCGGCGACGGCGTCGTCACCGGCTGGGGCACCGTCAACGGCCGCAAGACGTTTGTCTTTGCCAAGGATTTCACGGTGTTCGGCGGCTCGCTGTCCGAGACCCACGCGCTCAAGATCACAAAGCTCCAGGACATGGCGATGAAGGCGCGTGCGCCCATCATCGGCCTCTATGACGCGGGCGGCGCCCGCATCCAGGAGGGCGTAGCAGCGCTCGCCGGCTATTCCTACGTGTTCCGCCGCAACGTGCTCGCCTCCGGCGTGATCCCGCAGATCTCCGTCATCATGGGCCCCTGCGCCGGCGGCGACGTCTATTCGCCCGCGATGACCGACTTCATCTTCATGGTGAAGAACACCAGTTACATGTTCGTCACCGGCCCCGACGTGGTGAAGACCGTCACCAACGAGGTCGTCACGGCGGAAGAACTCGGCGGCGCCTCGGTGCACGCCACGCGCTCCTCGATCGCCGATGGCGCCTTCGAGAACGACGTCGAGACGCTCTTGCAGATGCGGCGCCTGATCGACTTCCTGCCGTCCAACAACAGCGACGGCGTGCCGGAATGGCCTAGCTTCGACGACATCGGGAGGGTCGACATGTCGCTCGACACCCTGATCCCCGACAATCCAAACAAGCCCTACGACATGAAGGAGCTGATCCTGAAGGTCGTGGACGAGGGCGACTTCTTCGAGATCGCGGACGCTTTTGCCAAGAACATCGTCACCGGATTCGGCCGCATCGCCGGCCGCACCGTGGGCTTCGTCGCCAACCAGCCGATGGTGCTGGCCGGCGTGCTCGACTCCGACGCCTCACGCAAGGCGGCGCGCTTCGTTCGTTTCTGTGATGCCTTCAACATCCCGATCGTCACCTTCGTCGACGTGCCGGGCTTCCTGCCCGGCACCGCGCAGGAATATGGCGGCCTGATCAAGCACGGCGCCAAGCTGCTGTTTGCGTACTCGCAGTGCACCGTGCCGCTGGTCACCATCATCACCCGCAAGGCCTATGGCGGCGCCTTCGACGTCATGGCCTCCAAGGAGATCGGCGCCGACATGAACTACGCCTGGCCGACCGCCCAGATCGCGGTGATGGGCGCCAAGGGCGCCGTCGAGATCATCTTCCGCGCCGACATCGGCGACCCCGACAAGATTGCCGCGCGCACCAAGGAATACGAAGACCGCTTCCTCTCCCCCTTCATCGCCGCCGAGCGCGGCTACATCGACGACGTCATCATGCCGCACTCGACCCGCAAGCGGATCGCGCGGGCGCTGTCGATGCTCAAGGACAAGAAGGTGGAAACGCCGGCGAAGAAGCACGACAATTTGCCGTTGTGAAGACGTGTAGCCCGGATGAGCGTAGCGACATCCGGGTTTTCTATCCAAGTCCCGCATGTCGCTTCGCTCATGCGGGCTACCGATTCTGTTTCTGAGTTGGCATGCTCTATCCGAATCCAATGACCGAAGACGATTCGACCGACGAGATTTCAGACATCGAAGCGCGGATCGAGCGCCTCGCCGAGATCGCTGAGCGGTGCCGAAAGTACATCCTGGCATCCAAGCTCGCGATCGGTGGCGGTGCTGCGCTGTTGCTGATCACGATCCTCGGTTTATTCGGGATGGGTCAGACCGCTGCGCTCGGATCGATCGCTCTGATGCTCGGCGGCATCGTCTCGCTTGGCTCGAACGTCAGCACGTTGCGGCAGACGGAGAGCGCGATCGCCGATGCGGAGGCGCTTCGGTCTCAATTGATCAGCCGCATCGACCTTCGCGTGGTCGCCGATACGCCGATGAAGCTGGTGTGACGCGGCGGCTTGCGGGGTACGAACGTCACGCCGCAACCCTGCGCGTCAGTACCTGCAGCTCCTCGCGGCATTCGGCTGCGAACGCCTGAAGCTGCTCCGCGGTTTGCCGGTCGAGGATCGCCTTTGCCAGTCTTTCGGCGCGGGCAAGCTGGTCTCTGAGAAATGCGATGCGGGCCATGTGTCACCTTCCGCAGGGTTGATTTGATGGCCGTAACCCTACGGGCATCGCCGGATTCATTATGTGAGGCACATCACACCCCACGCCGCGTCAGCGGGTCGCGTCCGCCGCCGCGAAATGCGCCATCTGGTCGGCGTGGGCCTTGGCGAAGGCCGGGCGGGCGGTGGCGCGCGCGAGGTAGGCGCGGCAGGCCGGATGTTCCGTGAGCCCGTCAAAATGATCGACGAGGCGCAGCACGTCTGACATCAGGATGTCGGCGACGGAGAAGGAGCCCGCCAGCCATTCGCGCGCCGCCAGCACCGGCTCCATGTGCTTGAGGCGGAGCTCAAGGAAGTCGTCGAAAAACTTCACGGCCGGTGAGCCGTCGGCATTCCCGGTGAACCTGAAAAGCGCCCAGGGCAGGCTCGCCATCTCCACGGAATTGAGCGCGGCGAATATCCATTCTTTTGCCTCAACACGGCCGTGCGGATCAGTCGGCATCAGCTTCGCGCTGAGTTCGCCAAGATGCTGCAGAATCGCACCGCTCTCGAAAATGGAGATGTCGCCGTCAGTCAGCCATGGTACCTGGCCGAACGGCTGGTGCGCGAGATGCGCGGCGCCGCGGCCGTCGAACGGCACGCTTGCGACGCGGTAGGGGAGCGCCGCCTCCTCAAGGGCCCAGCGTACGCGAAGGTCGCGCACAAAGCCGCGCGGGAGTTCGGGAACCCAGTTGAAGGTGGTCAGGGTGAGGTCGGCCATAGGTCGTCTCCGTGCTTTCTTGCGCATAGGACGGACGAGGGGCGCGCGGTCCGACACCGCTGCCAACTCTTTTTGTCGTCGCCGACGTAACCGGCTAGTCTCACCCCAAACAACAGGAGGAAATCCGATGCCGTCAGCCTTCTTCGTCGTCCGCGCCGTCGTCACCGATGCGGGCAAGCGCGCCGCCTTCGATAGATGGTACGAGACGGAACATCTGCCCGACGCGGTGAAGGTATTCGGTGTAGCTAAGGCCTGGCGGTTCTGGAGCCTCGACGATCCGTCACTGCATCAGGCGATGTATCAGTTCGAGAGCGAGGCTGCGCTGCAGGCCATGCTGAAGGGCGATGCGCTGACGCAGTTGGTGGCCGATTTCAACCGCGATTGGCCCGACGTGACGCGCACGCGCGAGTTGCTGGTGCTGGCGCAGGAGTTCGGCAAATAGAGCACCGGGCTACGGCGCTGCGAATCCTCCTGTCACCTGCGCAACGAAGCTGAACGCGCGATTCAGCTTCGGTTCATGTCGTCACCGCGACACTTCCTCTGCATCACTGGCACGACCATCCAAGAGGAAAGAAGTCATGGAGCGCCGGAATTTTTTGAAATTTGCAATCGGTGTCGCGGCCGGAGCTGCCGCGTTCACGGCCGCCGCAAAGGCTGCGCCGCTGGCGCCGCAGCCGCTCGGTGACCCCAGCACGCTGCAAGGCAATCCCGACGCTCATCCCGCGGTCACCAGCAGCGATGAAGCCGCGCAGTTGAAGCCGGAGCAGGTGCACTGGCACGGCCACCACCACCATTGGGGCTGGCGTCACCGTCATTGGGGTTGGCGCCGCCGTCACTGGGGCTGGCATCGCCGGCGATGGCACCGCCGCCATTGGTAAGCTTCGCGCAAGCCAGGCTTGAACGGGGACCGCGATCGCGGTCCCCGTTTTGATTCGAAACATCCCGGTGCGACGTCAAACGTCCAAAATAAATGGCCGCGCAGGCTTTCGCCGCGCGGCCATTTAGCTATGCAAAAAACGAGATCAGAACGGACGGCAGCGGCCGGCGTACCAGCGGAAGCCGTAGGGGCACACGCGCGCGCGCGGCACGACCACGACAGGGGCCGGCGCAACCACGATCGGACCCGGGCGGACAACGACCGGACCGCGCATCGGGCGGCAGCCGCCATAGGCGCCGCGATACCAGCCGGGGCCGCAACCGCCGGCGGCGCTGGCCGCCTCGCTGAAACCAACGACCGCGCTGGCGAGCATCACGGCGGCAAACAGGTATTTCATTTGATCTTCCTTCTCGTCTTGGGGCAGGTTCTATAGGGCTTGGCACTTTCGGCGCACCATGAATCAAAAGACACGATTCGACACGTTAAAATCGCAACATGCCGACACGACGCGAGCCAAATCTGCCAATCATGACCTGAATGCGGCATGAACATTCCCCGCACGCGGCTCCGGACGACAGCAATGTCGCTAGCGGCCGAGAAAGTTCAGGACCAGCTCGTTGTACTTCTCAGGCGCCTCCAGGAAGACGAGATGGCCGGTGTCCGGGATCACCTCGGCGCGCGCATTCGGCATCTTCGCGGCGAGTGCCTTCGCCAGCTCGGCGTTCTCGCCCATTTTCGCGCGCAGCGCCTCCGGCGCGCTCAGTCGGCCCGGTGCGTTGTGGTCGTCGGCGCCCATGATGAACAGCGTCGGCTCGGTGATCAGTGCGATCTCGTGCGCCACCGGCTCACGATAGATCATCTGGCCCGAGCTGACGAAGGCGCGCAGCCAGCGCGGATAATCCGGGCTGCCCTTGATGTTGAAGCGGGCGTCGATGAACGGCGTGATCGCCTCAGCCGGCAGCTTGATCGCGTAATTGGTCTGGAGCTGCTTGCGATAGCCGTCGGCCGTGAGCTTGTCCTCGGTCTCGATGATCTTTTCGGTCGGCGTCGGCGGCACATACAGGCGGTAATCTTCCAGCCCGATCGGGGCCGTCAGAACAAGGTGCGCGACGCGGTCGGGAAAGGCGCGGGCGATGCGGACGCCCAGCATGCCGCCGAGCGAATGGGCGATGATCTCGGCCTTGTCGATCTTCAGATGATCGAGCAGCGCGATGGTGTTGCGCGCCAGATTGTCGAAATGCAGCTCGCCCGTCGGCTTGGAGGATTTGCCGAAGCCGATCTGGTCCGGCACCACGACGCGGAAGCCGGCCTCGCTCAGCATCTTGATAACAGGCGCCCAGTAGCTCGACGGGAAGTTGCGCCCGTGCAGCAGCACGACGGCGCGGCCGTTGGGCTGCGCAGGCGACACGTCCATATAGGCCATGCTGAGCTGCTCGCCGTCATTGACAACAGGCAGCAGGTGCACGGGGTAAGGATAGGCAAAGCCTTCGAGCGCGATGCCGTAAGGTTCGCGCGGGGCGGCGTCGGCGGCGCGCGTGGAGGTGAGCGGAGAGGCGATGAGGGCGGCGACGAGCGCGGCCCAAGCGAAGCGGTTCATGAAGTCTCTGAGGGTCATGGAACGATGGTTCGCATAATGACGTGGACGGCCGCGGGTCAAGCCCGGCCGCGACGAGAGACGTCGTTCACACGGAGTTGTGTCTATTCCCGCCCATCACCGAACAACGCGGCAAACTGCTTCTCGCCGGTGCGGGTGAAATTCACCACGCGGCTGCCGGGCGTGGCGTCGCGGGCGGCCCATTTCAGCTCGGCGAAACGCTGCATCATGGCGGCGCCCAGCGTGCCGGCGAGATGGTGGCGCCGCTCGCTCCAGTCGAGGCAGGCCTTGCAGACCGGCCGGCGCGGATGGGTGAGCATATCGGGCGAGATCTGCAAATGCTTCGCCAGGAAGCGCTCGCCCTCCGCCGTCAGCTCGATCTCCTGCTTCTTCTGCCTGACCAGGTTTTTCGCACGCAGGGTGTCGAGCATCTGCACGCCGAGATCGCCGGCGAGATGGTCGTAGCAGATCCGCGCACGCCGCAGCGCCGGATCCTTCGGCCCGGTGCGCACGCGCATATGGCCGGTCCGCGCGGCGAGGCCCGCAAGGCCCTCCAGCACACCGGCGACGTCGTCGTCGGTGAGACGGTAGTAGCGGTGGCGGCCCTGCTTCTCCGGTTCGATCAGGCCACCGGCCTCGAGCTTGGAAAGATGCGAGCTTGCGGTCTGCGGTGTGATGCCGGCCTCCTGCGCCAGCTCGCTCGCGGTGAGCGCGCGGCCGTTCATCAGCGCCGTGAGCATATTGGCGCGTGCGGGATCGCCGACGAGCGAGGCGATCATGGCGATGTCGGGACCTGATTTCATGCTTCGATGGTAGCCGAAGCATTGCGGTCGGGCAAGCGCGTAGCGTTGTGTTGCTCGTCATTGCGAGCGAACGGCGTAGCACGACTGAAATCTCGATCCTCACCCTGAGGAGCGCGCTCTTGCGCGCGTCTCGAAGGGCGAGGTCACCGGCGGGGCCGTCATCCTTCGAGACGCTTGGCTCGCGCCAAGCTCCTCAGGATGAGGAGCTGGCGCTTCGCTCGCGCAAACAAGGAAAGGAAACTTAGATGTCCGTCACCGTCTTCATCCGCTACCAGCTCGATCCCTTCAAGCGCGCGCAGTTCGAGGAATATTCGAAGCGCTGGCTCACCATTATCCCGAAATGCGGCGGCGATCTGATCGGCTATTTCATGCCGCACGAGGGCACCAACAACATCGCGTTTGCGCTGATCACCTTCGAGAGTTTGGCTGCGTATGAGGCCTATCGCGCTCGGCTGCGTCAGGATACGGAAGGCATGGCGAACTTCCACTTCGCCGAGGAGCACAAATTCATCCTCGCGGAAGAGCGCACGTTTCTGCGCCAAGTGGTTTTGTAAGTGGTATCGTAGGCCATCAACTCAAGGAGAGACGCCCATGATCGCCGTGATCTTCGAGGTCTGGCCGAAGCCGGAACACCGCCAGGATTATTTCGACCTCGCGGCCGACCTCAAGCCGATCCTGCAAACCATCGACGGCTTCATCTCGGTCGAGCGTTTCGAGAGCCTGACCGACAAGGGCAAGATCTTGTCGATGTCGTTCTGGCGGGACGAGGCGGCCGTGCAAGCCTGGCGCAACACGATGGAGCATCGTCGCACCCAGGCCAAGGGCCGCGCGAAAATCTTCGCCGATTATCATCTGCGTATCGCCAGCGTCATCCGTGACTACAGCATGAATGATCGCGAGCAGGCGCCGAAGGACAGCCGCGCGGTGCACGACGCACACTAGCGCTCGCGGCGGCACGTCCCCATCTCTGCGCGGCAAACAAGGGAGAGAAACATGCATGTGACAACTGCTGACAAGCGCGCGACCTTCAGGAAGATGCACGAGAGCGGCTGCTTCATCCTGCCCAATCCGGTCGACGTCGGCAGCGCAAAAGCGTTGCAGCATCTCGGTTTCAAGGCGCTCGCGTCGTCGAGTGCCGGCTTTGCCTGGACCATCGGCAAGGCCGACAACCATGTCAGCGTCGAGGAGGTCTGTCAGCATCTGGCAGCACTGAGCACGTCCGTCGACATCCCCGTGAACGCGGATTTCGAGGGCGGCTTTGCGGTCGAGCCGCACCAGGTCGCGGACAATGTCGAGCGCTGTGCGCGCACCGGCGTTGCCGGCCTGTCGATCGAGGATTCCACCGGCGACAAGGACAAGCCAATCTACGAGCGCACGCTCGCAGTCGAGCGCATCCAGGCGTCGCGCAAGGCGATCGGCGATAGCGGCGTGCTGCTGGTCGGGCGCTGCGAGGCGTACCTGTGGGGCGTGACCGACCTCAAGCTCGTCATCGACCGGCTCACCGCTTACGCCGATGCCGGCGCCGATTGCCTTTACGCGCCGGGCCTGAAGAGCCGCGAGGACATCGCCGCGGTGGTGAAGGCTGTCGCACCCAAACCATTCAACCTGCTGATCGGCGGCTCTGGGCTGTCATTGCAGGAAGCTGCCGATCTTGGCGTGCGCCGGATCAGCGTCGGCGGTTCACTCGCTCGTGCCGCCTGGGGCGGCTTCATGCGGGCCGCGAAAGAAATGGCAGAGAAGGGCACCTTCGCGGAACTCGCGAGCGGATATCCCGGCGGCGAGCTCAACAAGATATTCAGCTAGAGACAGACGAAGGCGGCGGGATGTGAGTCCCGCCGCTGTCGCATATTGTTGCAAATCGTTACTTCGCGGCGCCAGCCGGTGCCGGCGTATCCGGGGCCGGCTTGCTCGGCGCGGCGCCCGTGGTCACGCCCGGCGCGGTGTTGGTGCGGGGCGTCACGTCACGCATGCCGGGCGGTGCAGCCGGATTGGTAGCCGGCGCCTGCTGGGCTGTCTGCGTTGCCGGCGTGGTGCTCGCCTGGTTGCTGGTGCCGGTGTTGTTCAGGCCATAGAATACGGCGCCCAGCACCAAGGCGATGGCCACTGCGAACAGGGCTATCTTGCCGCTGGAGGCGGGGCCTTCGCCAAGCTCGGGGTCGACCTGAAGCTGGGCATCCCGTCGCGCCGCATTGCGATATTCATCATCGGCGAGATTCGGGCGGTACGGATCGTTGGTAAAACGGTCGTCAGCCATCGATTGGTTCTCCTCGATTATTGCGGCTGGACAACCCTTAGATGCGAGCTTCTGTTCCGCCCTCCTTAGTGCTTTCGTCGTATGTTGCGCCCGCGGCGGGAATCGGGAACCTGTTCGCTGGGTACCTGAAGCGTAAGTTCCGCTGGCGGGAAGGAAGCAAACGATGTGGAGCTTGCCGCCGAGCGATAGCGTGCTGCATCTGTTGTCGCTGGTCGCGGTGGCGGCGCAAGGCATGACGGCCGCGCTCGCTGCCGGCCGCCGCAGCATGGACTGGCTCGGCGTCTGCTTCCTCGGCTGCATCACGGCGCTCGGCGGCGGCACCTTGCGCGATCTCTTTCTCGGTCATTATCCCCTGGCTTGGGTGCAAAACCCCATCTACCTCGCAATGGCCGGAGGCGCCGCCTTCCTCACCATCCTGATGGCGCGGCTGGTCCACCGGCTGAAACTGGCCTTCATCGTGCTCGATGCCATCGGCCTCGTCGTCTTCACCATGACCGGCTGCGACATCGCCTGGCAGATGGATGCCACGCTGCCGATCGTCATCGTCTCCGGCATGGTGACCGGCTGCGCCGGCGGGGTGTTGCGCGACGTGCTCTGCAACGACGTGCCGCTGCTGTTTCGCTCCGAGCTCTATGCCAGCGTCTCGGTGGTGACGGGGCTGTTCTATGCCACCGCGTTCGGTCTCAAGCTGAACGCCGAGCTCTGGACCATTTTGACGTTCGCCCTCGGCATCAGCTTCCGTCTCCTCGCGGTGCGCTACAAATGGGAGATGCCGAAATTCGTGTTCACGGAAGAGGAGGAGCGGGAGCCTTGAGCTAGGGCTCCTGCTTCCGCGCCCTCGCCACCTGCGCCGGCGTCACCAGCGGCGCGGCGTTGCCCCAGGAATTGCGGATGTAGTTCGTCACCGCCGCGACTTCTTCGTCGGAGAGCTGGCTGGAATAGGCCGGCATCTCGCCGGTGTTGGGCGCGCGCGGCGTGGTCACGGTGTGGGCGCCGTCGAGGATGATGCGCAAGGTCGAGGACGGATTGACCGATTGCAGCAGCGCGTTGGCAGGCAGCGGCGGATAGATGCGCGGTGCGCCTGTGCCGTCGGCCTCATGGCAGGCGATGCAGAGCTTGGCGTAGACGGCCTGGCCGGCTTTCATCTCGGCATCGTCGGGCGGCGTCACGATCGTCTCACGCCGTGCCGGCGGCAGGTTCTTCAGGTAAACCGCGATTGCGCGCACGTCGGCATCGCTCATCTTCGAGGTCGAGTTGGTGACCACCTCTGCCATCAGCCCGCCGGCATGGCTCCTGGCGTTGCGCCCGCTCTGAAGATATTCCGTGACGTCCTCGACACTCCACGATTTCAGCCCGCTACGGGCCGCGCCATCGAGCCGTGGCGCGTACCAGCCGCCGACCTCGTTGCCCGCGAGGGCCTGCGCCTGCTTGTCCGCGCCAAAATAGTTCTTCGGCGTATGGCAGGCGCCGCAATGACCGAGCCCGGTGACGAGATAGCCGCCTCGATTCCAGGCCGCGCTCTGGCTTTGGTCCGGCTCGAACAAGCCCGGCTTGAAATACATCATGTTCCAGATCCGCATCAGGCCGCGATAGCCAAACGGCCAGCGCAGCTCCGGCGGCTTGTTGCGGCTCGTGACGGCCGCGAGCGTTCCGAGATACGCCCGGATCGCCAGTGTGTCGTCCTTCGTCATCCGCGTGAAATAGGGGTAAGGGAACGCCGGGTAATAGTTGGAGCCGTCGGGCGCGACGCCGGTGCGCACGGCGCGGGTGAAGTCGGCGTCGGTCCACGCGCCGATCCCGGTGTCGCGATCCGGCGTCAGGTTCGGCGCGTAGATCGCGCCGAAGGGAGTGGCGATGCGCTTTCCGCCCGCGAACGGTTTGGCGGGATCGGCGGTGTGGCAGCCCGCACAGCCGCCGGCCTCCACCAGCGCCTTGCCGGTGGCGATCAGCTCCGGTGACGGCTCGGCAGCGACGGCCGCGCTCGCAACCGCACTGCACAACGCCAGACCCACGACAGCCAAGCCAGCCAGAATCGTCCGCATCGAAAGCCTCTCCTGCGACCCATCGACGCCGTCCGGGATGACTGGGCATCAATTCGTTGCGCGACGGCGGGGGTATGGTGACACAAAATGAAAATCGCGGATGCCATGCAGCCACGAAATTGCGATTTTTACCCGGCGCTGCCTTTGGTCCAGAATTGTGATGCGGAGCGTGAAATATCCGACATAGAGTGGCGGAAATGGTCGGCGCGCCCTAGCTAAAAACAACGGGCAGGCAACGGCTTAAGCAGCCAGGCGCTCAAAAGGGCGGAAGAGGACATAATGGGCATCAACCAGGGTCCGATCAGTCTCGATCAGAAATACACCCAGGACACCGGACATATTTTCACGACCGGCATTCAGGCCCTGGTCCGCCTGCCGATGGCCCAGATCCGGCGCGACCGTGCCGCGGGGCTGAACACCGCGGGCTTCATCTCCGGCTATCGCGGCTCGCCGCTCGGCAGCTATGACCAGCAGCTGTTCGCCGCGCGCAAGCATCTCGAGCAGTACAAAATCAAGTTCCAGCCCGGCGTGAATGAGGACCTGGCCGCGACCGCGGTCTGGGGCTCGCAGCAGCTCAACCTCTCGCCCGGCGCGCAGTATGACGGTGTGGTCGGCATCTGGTACGGCAAGGGCCCCGGCGTCGATCGCTGCGGCGACGTCTTCCGCCACGGCAATGCCGCGGGCTCCGCCAAGAACGGCGGCGTCCTGTGTCTGGCCGGCGACGACCACGGCGCAAAATCCTCAACGGTCCCGCATCAATCCGACCACGCCTTCATGTCGGCGCTCATGCCCTATCTCTACCCGTCGAGCGTCCACGAAATGATCGAGATGGGCCTTCTGGGTATCGCGATGTCGCGCTATTCGGGCTGCTGGGTCGGCATGAAGGTGATCACCGAGACGGTGGAGACCACCGCCGAGATCGACCTTACCGACGAGATGACGCCGTTCGTGATCCCGACCGATTTCGAGATGCCCGAAGGCGGCCTCAATCTGCGCTGGCCCGACGACCGCTTCGCCCAGGACCGCCGCCTGCAGGACTACAAGGGCTTTGCCGCGATCGCCTTTGCGCGCGCCAACAAGGTCAATCGCATCACCATGGACTCGCCGAACGCCCGCTACGGCATCATGGCGTCCGGCAAGAGCTACGAGGATATCCGGCAAGCACTGCGCGAGCTCGGCATCACGCCCGAGGTCGCCGCCAAGATCGGGCTTCGATTGTACAAGATCGGCATGCCCTGGCCTCTGGAGCCGGAAGGCGTCAGGCAGTTCGCCGTGGGTCTCGAGGAAATCTTCATCATCGAAGAGCGCCGCGAGATCGTCGAGAACCAAGTGAAGCAGGAGCTGTTCAACTGGCGCGACGACGTCCGTCCTCGGATCATCGGCAAGATGGACGACCACGACAAGCGCTTCCTCCCTTTCGCCGAAGAACTCAGCGTCGCCTCGCTGGCGAGTTCGCTCACAGAGCGTCTGCTTCGACTTGATCTCAATCCCGAAATTGCAACGATGCTGCGCGCCAAGGCCGATTGGTTCAACGGCCGCCAGGCGTCGCAAATGCAGGCGACCGCGCCTGTCGCCCGCACCCCGTATTTCTGCTCCGGCTGCCCGCACAACACATCGACCAAGGTGCCCGAAGGCAGTCGCGCCTTTGCCGGCATCGGTTGCCACTTCATGGCCCTGTGGATGGATCGCTCCACCGAGACCTTCACGCACATGGGGGGCGAGGGTGTGCCGTGGGTCGGCGTTGCCCCCTTCACCAAGGAAGAGCACGTGTTCGCCAATCTCGGCGACGGCACGTATTTCCACTCCGGCAGCCTCGCGATCCGCCAGGCGATCGCCTCCGGCGCCAACATCACCTACAAGATCCTCTATAACGACGCGACCGCGATGACCGGCGGCCAGCATGTCGACGGCGAATTGTCGCCGCAACAGATCACCTTCCAGCTTCACAGCGAAGGCATCCGCGAGATCTATCTGGTCTCCGAAAATCCCGACGCCTATCCGGCGAACGAGATCGCGCCCGGCGTCAAGACAGCGCATCGTGACGAGCTCGACGCGGTCCAGAAAACGTTGCGCAAGGTCAAGGGCGCGTCCGCGATCGTCTTCGTGCAGACTTGCGCCGCGGAGAAGCGCCGCCGCCGCAAGCGCGGCACGATGGAAGATCCGGCGCGCCGTGTGCTCATCAATCCCGCGGTGTGTGAAGGCTGCGGCGATTGCTCGGTGCAGTCGAACTGCATTTCGGTCGAGCCGCTGGAGACCGAGTTCGGCCGCAAGCGCGCCATCAACCAGTCGACCTGCAACAAGGATTATTCCTGCGTCAAAGGCTTTTGCCCGTCCTTCGTCACCGTCGACGGCGGCAAGATGCGCAAGCGTGCGCCGGCGGGCGTCGGCGATATCGGCGATCTGCCCGAGCCGGCATCGCGCCCGAACCTGGACAAGCCCTACAACATCGCAGTCGGCGGCGTTGGCGGCACCGGCGTGCTGACGATCGGCGCGCTGCTCGGCATGGCCGCCCATATCGAGGGCAAGGCCTCGATGATCCTCGACATGTCGGGTCTGGCGCAGAAGGGCGGGGCGGTGCTCAGCCATGTGCGCCTGTCGGATCACCCGGCCGAGGTGACCTGCTCGCGCATCGTCACCGGCACGGCCGATGTCGTGCTCGCCGCCGATGAGGTGGTCGCGGTTGCCAAGGACACCATCTCGCTTTGCGACAGCAGCCGCACCCGCGGCATCATCAACAGCCACGTCATTCCCACCGCCGATTTCGTCCTCAACCGCGATTTCAACTTCCAGACCCGCAAGCTGAACGGGTTGCTGGAAACCGCGCTGCATAAGGACTCTGTGTTTTTCGACTTCACCAAGCCGGCCGAGCAGCTGCTCGGCGACAGCATCGCCACCAACATGATGATGATGGGGTATGCCTATCAGAAGGGCCTCTTGCCGCTGTCGGCGGAGGCGATCGAGCAGGCGATCGAGGTCAACGGCGTCTCGATCAAGATGAACAAGGAAGCGTTCAGGCTCGGCCGCCTCGCGGTTGCCGATCCCCAGCGTCTTGCCGACATGCTGAAGGGAACTGATGAGGCCGTTGCGCCCAGGACCCTGGACGCCATGACGCTCGACGAGCTCGTCGAGCATCGCGCCAGGCATCTCACCGCCTATCAGAACGGCCGGCTGGCCAAGCGCTACCGCAAGCTGGTGGACCAGGTCAGCGACGCCGCCAGGCAGGGCGGCTATGACGAGGCGTTGACGCGCGCCGTTGCGGTCAACTACGCAAAACTGCTGGCCTACAAGGACGAATACGAAGTCGCGCGCCTTTACTCCGACGGTGCGTTCGAAAAGCAGCTCCGCGATCAGTTCGAAGGCGACTTCAAGTTCAACTTCAATCTGGCGCCGCCGATTCTCAGCAGGGGCGTCGATGCGCTCGGCCGCCCGAAGAAGCGCGCGTTCGGCCCGTGGATGCTTCCGGTGTTCCGCGTGCTGGCAAAATTCAAGTTCCTGCGCGGTACGCCGCTCGACATCTTCGGTCGTAGCGCCGACCGCAAGCTCGAACGCGACCTGATCGTAGGTTACGAGAAGGACGTCGCCACCGTGCTCGGCCTGCTGTCGCCGCTCACGATCGACACCGCGGTGGAGCTGCTGTCGTTGCCCGACCGCATCCGCGGCTACGGCCCAGTGAAGGAGAAGGCCGTCGCGGACGCCAAGGCCCGCTACGCCCAGCTCGCCGCCGATTTGGCCAACCCGCCGCCCGCGCCGAGGCAGATCGCGGCGGAGTAGAATTTGTGGGGTGGGGGTCGCTAATCCACCCACCAAATTCTTGTTGGAAATCAACCACCCCTCTACTGTGCATGGGGTTGTTTTCGCGAAAAGGGTTTTTCGATAAAGCGAAACCGCTTGTGCCGTCGGGCAAAACACCTTTAGGGTTCTGCCCGTCGTTCCCGTCATTGCGAGCGCAGCGAAGCAATCCAGAAATGCGTCCGCGGAAAGATTCCTGGATTGCTTCGCTGCGCTCGCAATGGCTGCTCCGGAAGCAGAGGCGCTCCAACCGACCGTCCATTTGCGCCAACCCGCTGCCCTCTCGCCCGGCGGAATATTTCCGCGCTTGCCAACAGGGCAGCAGCGGTTCAGAAAAAACCGGAAGTGAGAAACGCCAGCGGAGACCTTATTTGACCATCAAGGGCAAGGCCTACATTGCCGGGATTTTTGAACACCCGACCCGGCATGCACCGGACAAATCCACCGCGCAGCTCCATGCCGAGGTCGCCAAAGGCGCGATCGAGGATGCCGGGCTCTCCAAGGACGATGTCGACGGCTATTTCTGCGCGGGCGACGCCCCGGGCGGCGCCTGGCCGATGGTCGATTATCTCGGTCTGAACACCAAGAAACTTCGTCATGTCGATTCCACCGAGACCGGCGGCTGCTCCTACATCATCCATCTCGGCCATGCCGCCGAAGCGATTGCCGCGGGCAAGTGCTCGATCGCGCTGATCACGCTCGCCGGCAAGCCGCGCACCGGGGCGATGCCGCCACGCGCGGCTGGCGCCGAGGCCGATTTCGAGACGGCTTACGGCGCGACGACGCACAATGCCTACGGCATGTGTGCCATGCGCCATATGCACGACTATGGCACCACGAGCGAGCAGCTCGCCTGGATCAAGGTCGCGGCCTCGCACCACGCGCAATACAATCCGCATGCGATGCTGAAGGACGTCGTCACCGTCGAGGACGTCCTGAACTCCCCGATGATCTCCGATCCCTTGCACCGCATGGATTGCTGCGTCGTCTCCGACGGCGGCGGCGCGCTGATCGTGACGACGCCCGAGATCGCCAAGAGCCTGAAGAAGCCGCTCGTCAGACTGATCGGCCACGGCGAGGCGATGAAGGGCCCGCGCGGCGGCAAGGATCTCGACCTCACTTACTCCGCCGGCATCTGGTCCGGCCCGCGCGCCTTCGAGGAAGCCGGCATCACGCCGAAGGACATCAAATACGCCTCGATCTACGACAGCTTCACCATCACGGTGCTGATGCAGCTCGAGGATCTCGGCTTCTGCAAGAAAGGCGAGGGCGGCAAGTTCGTCGCCGACGGCAATTTGATCTCGGGCGTGGGCAAGCTGCCGTTCAACACCGATGGCGGTGGTCTCTGCAGCAACCATCCTGTCAACCGCGGCGGCATGACCAAGATCCTCGAGGCTGTGCGGCAACTGCGCGGCGAGGCGCATCCGAAGGTGCAGGTCAAGAATTGCGATCTCGCCATCGCCCACGGCACCGGCGGCTTGCTCGGTGTCCGCCACGCCGCCTCGACTGCCATTCTGGAGCGCGTGTGATGAGCGAAGCCAAGAAATATCCGGCGCCGGTGACGAACCCCGAAACTGCCGCGTTCTGGGACGCCGCCAAGCAGGGCAAGTTCATGATCAAGCGCTGCACCGCCTGCGGCGAGGCGCACTACTTCCCACGCGCGATCTGCCCGTTCTGCTACTCCGACAAGACGGTGTGGGAAGAGTCTTCGGGCGAAGGCACGATCTACACTTACAGCTTGATGCGGAAGTCGCCGACCGGTCCTTACGCGATCGGCTACGTCACGCTGAAGGAGGGGCCGTCGCTCCAGACCAATTTCGTCGATTGCGATCTGACGACGTTGAAGATCGGCCAGAAGGTGAAGGTGGTGTTCAAGCCGACCGACGGCGCGCCGCTGCCGTTCTTTACGCCGGCGTAGGGCGGTCCTCATCCTGAGGGGCTTGCGAAGCAAGCGTCTCGAAGGATGGCCACGACAAGAAAGCGTTTCGGGCATCCTCATGGTTCGAGACGGCGCAAGAGCGCCTCCTCACCATGAGGATGAGCACCACGGGGAGGAAAACAGCAAAAATGTCCGCCAGATACGACGAACTCAAAGGCCTCAAAAACCTCGGCCAGAAATATGCCTACACCGACCGCGAAGTGATGCTCTACGCCTACGGTATCGGGCTCGGCGCTGATCCGATGGACGAAAACGAGCTAGCCTTTGTCAACGAGGGCACGCTGACGCCGCGGCCGCTCAAGGTGGTGCCGACCTTTGCGTCCGTTGCCGCATGGGGCGCAGGGCCCGGCGAGATGAACCTCAACCGCGTGATGGTGGTGGATGGTGAGCGCGACATCACCTTCCACCAGTCGCTGCCGGTGGCCGCGCACATCACCGCCGATTCCTCCGTGGTCGAAGTCTACGACAAGGGCAAGGAAAAGGGCGTCGTCATCAGCCACCAGACCGTGCTCAAGAACGAGAAGGGCGAGAAGCTGGCGACGCTGGTTGCCTCGCGCTTCGCCCGCGGCGATGGCGGCTTTGGCGGGCCGAACCTGACCCAGCCGGATCCGCACAAGATCCCCTCGCGCGCACCCGACAGGACCATCGACATCGTCACGCGCCCCGACCAGGCGCTGGTCTATCGTCTCTGCGGCGACCGCAACCCGCTGCACTCCGATCCCGAATTCGCGAAGAAGGCCGGCTTCCCGCGCCCGATCCTGCACGGCATGTGCACCTACGGCATCACCTGCCGCGGCGTGCTCCAGACCTATGCCGACTACGACGCCTCCGCCTTCCGTCAGCACGTCGCGCGGTTCTCCTCGCCGGTGTATCCCGGTGAGACCGTGACCATGGACCTCTGGAAGGACGGCAGCGTGATCTCGTTCGAAGCCAAGGTGAAGTCGCGCGGCGTCACCGTGATCAAGAACGGCAAGACGGTGTTGGCGTAGCCTCCGCTGTCATTACGGGGCGCGCGAAGCGCGAACCCGGAATCTCGCGCTACAACCTCCGGATTCCGGGTTCAGCGCTGCGCGCTGCCCCGGAATGACAATAGAAACCAGGGAGACGCCACCATGGGACTACTCGACGGCAAGGTTGCGCTGATCACCGGCGCGGGCGGGGGACTCGGTGAGGCCTACGCAAAGCTGTTCGCGCGGGAAGGGGCCTCCGTCGTCGTCAACGACCTCGGCGGTCCCCGTGACGGCTCCGGCGCCGACACATCGATGGCGCAGCTCGTGGTGGATGCGATCAAGGCCGAGGGCGGCAAGGCGGTCGCCAATGGTGCCGACATCTCCACCATGGAAGGCGGCCAGTCGGTGTTCGACGACGCCATCAAGCATTTCGGCCGCGCCGACATCCTCGTCAACAATGCCGGCATTCTGCGCGACCAGACCTTCGCCAAGGCCTCTGAGTCCGACTGGGACAAGGTCATCAAGGTGCATCTGAAGGGCACCTTTTGTTGCACCATGCCGGTGTTTCGCTGGATGCGGGAAAACGGCGGCGGCGTCATCGTCAACACCTCCTCGACCTCGGGCCTGATCGGCAATTTCGGCCAGAGCAATTACGGCGCGGCCAAGGGCGGCATCTGGGGCCTGTCCAACGTGCTGGCGATCGAGGGCCGCAAATACAACATCCGGATCTGGACGCTTGCACCGGGCGCGCTGACCCGCATGACCGCAGACCTGCCCCGCTATAAGGAGAACCCCGGCGCGGCGCTGGGGCCGGACGGCATCGCGCCGGCCGTGCTATACATGGTCAGCGACTTGTCCGGCGACCAGACCGGCAAGGTGCTGGGCGTGTCCGGGCCCCGCGGCGTGCGCGAAATGCGGATGATGGAAATGGACGGCTGGAAGCCGCCGCACACGGGCTGGAACGCCCGCGACGTCGCCGATCATGCCAAGGAGATCTTCTTCTCCGAAGAGCAGATCAAGATGGGAGCGCGGCGGTTTTGACAGGCCGTCATCCCGGGGCACGCGAAGCGTGAGCCCGGGATCCATGGTACAGCACGCGCAGCAGATAAATGGATTCCGGGCTCGTGCTTCGCACGTCCCGGAATGACCGAGGAAGAGAGACCCAATGAAACTCACCGCCGACGCCAAAGGCACCTTCGCAATCGCGCCGACGCCGTTCCACGATGACGGCCGGATCGACGAGCGCTCGATCGACCGCCTGACCGATTTCTACGAGGAGGTCGGCTGCGACGGCGTCACGGTGCTGGGGATCCTCGGTGAGGCGCCGAAGCTCGATGCCGCCGAGGCCGAGCAGGTGGCGGTACGCTTCGTCAAGCGCGCCAAGAAGATGCAGGTGATCGTCGGCGTCTCCGCGCCGGGTTTTGCCACCATGCGCTCGCTGGCGAAGGCATCGATGGAGGCCGGTGCAGCCGGTGTGATGATCGCGCCGCCGCCGTCGTTGCGGACCGACGACCAGATCATCGGTTATTACAAGCAGGCAGCCGAGGCGATCGGCCCCGACGTGCCCTGGGTGCTCCAGGACTATCCGCTGACCTTGTCAGTGGTGTTCACCCCCGCCGTGATCCGCAAGATCGTCACCGACAATCCGAACTGCGTCATGCTCAAGCACGAGGACTGGCCGGGGCTGGAAAAGATCTCGACGCTGCGCAATTTCCAGAAGGACGGCTCGCTGCGGCCGCTCTCGATCCTCTGCGGCAATGGCGGGCTCTTTCTCGACTTCGAGATGGAGCGCGGCGCCGACGGCGCCATGACCGGTTATGCCTTCCCCGAGCTTCTGATCGACGTCGTGCGCCTTTCGAAGGAAGGCAAGCGCGACGCCGCCCATGATCTGTTCGACGCACATCTGCCGCTGATCCGCTACGAGCAGCAGCCCGGCGCTGGTCTTGCCGTGCGCAAATACGTGCTGCAGAAGCGCGGCATCATCGCCTCCAGCGCCCAGCGCAGGCCCGGCGCCACCATCACGCCGGCGGCGAAGGCAGAGGTCGAGTACCTGCTGTCGCGCGTCGCCCGCGTCGACAAGCGCGCCAATCTCAGCCCGCAATCCAGCGCCGCAGGTTAATCGAATGGCCGAGGCATCAGCATCACGCCCTGCGTCGACGATCCTCCTGCTGCGCGACGGCGCGGCAGCGAAGGAAATTGAAGTATTCATGATGGTCCGCCATCATCAGATCGAGTTCAATTCGGGCGCGCTGGTGTTTCCCGGCGGCAGCGTCGATGCCGGTGATCAGGAGATCGTCAAGCGCTCCGACTTGTATTCGGGCGGCGAGGGCCTGAGCGAAGCGGACCGCGGGTTTCGGATCGCCGCGATCCGCGAGACCTTCGAGGAAAGCGGCATCCTGTTGGCGCGGTCGAAGGATTCGGGCATGCCGGTCGATGCCAGGCGCGCCGGCGAGATTGCGGACGCGCATCGCGTCGCGCTCAACGAGCACAAGATCAGCTTTCTGAGCATTCTGGCCGACAACGAACTTCAGCTCGCGCTCGATACGCTCGTGCCTTACGCGCACTGGATTACGCCCGAGGGCATGCCAAAACGTTTCGACACCTGGTTCTTCCTTGCGGCGGCACCGCCTGACCAGCTCGGCGCCCATGACGGCAGGGAATCCACCGACTCGATCTGGGTCTCGCCGCGCGAGGCGGTGGAGGGCGGCGAGAGCGGCCGCTTCAAGCTGCCGTTCCCGACCACGCGCAATCTGATCCGGCTCGCGAAGCAGGGCAGCGTGAGTGCCGCGCTCGAGCACGCCCTCGGGATGTCCGTCGTGACGGTGATGCCTGTCATGACCAAGACCGAAACCGGCCGTCAGCTCCGCATTCCCCGCGAGGCCGGCTATGACGGCGAGGTGTTCGAGGTCGGTGCGATCGGCTAGGACACTTCGATACAAAACGAAGTATTGGCGAGGGCAGACGCGCTAGGTTCCGTCCCTGACAACGGGACGGGGCGCGCGATATGGCCAACCGGCAGGACAATCGGCAGGACAACAACATCGCCGTCGAGCTGGCGCTGCTGCTCGCGCTCGCGACGCTCTGGGGCGGCTCCTACACCTTCATCAAGCTCGGCGTCGCCACCATTCCGCCGATCACGCTGATCGCGGCGCGCACCACGATTGCGGGCCTGCTGCTGCTCGCGATCATGTGGGCGCGGGGCATCAGGATGCCGACGGATGCCGCGACCTGGCAACGCTTTGCCTTCCAGGCCGTGCTCAACAGCGTGATCCCCTGGACGTTGATCGCCTGGGGTGAGCGCCACGTCGATGCCGCGCTCGCGACCATCCTCAACTCGGCCGGCCCGATCTTCACCTTCCTGCTCACGGCCGTTGTGACGCGTCACGAGGCGACGACACCGCGAAAGCTGATCGGCGTGGTCGCCGGCATGGCCGGCATCCTGCTGATCGTCGGCGTCGATGCCATCCATAATGTTGGAAGCGGCCTCGTCGCGGAGGCCGCCATCGTTGCCGCCACCATCTGCTACGCCTGCGCCGCGATCTTCGGTCGCAGCTTCAAGGGCCTCGATCCCATGGCGCCCGCGGCCGGCTCCTTGCTGGCGGGGGCAGCGGCGCTGATCCCGGCCTCGGTTATCGTCGAGCAGCCCTGGACACTGTCGCCTTCGCTGAGTTCCGTGCTAGCACTGCTCGCGCTGGCAACCTTCTCGACCGCCGCGGCCTTCGTGATCTATTTCCGCCTGATCCAGACCTTGGGCTCGGTCGGCACCACCGCGCAGGCCTATCTCCGCGTGCCGATCGGGGTCGCCATCAGCGTCGCCTTCCTCGGCGAGACCCTAAGCCGGACCGCCTGGATCGGCCTTGCCTGCGTCGTCCTCGGCGTCGCCGCCATGACCATCCCGGCCCGGCGGCCGGCCGGCGTCAAAACGTCATAGAACCGGGGCCAAGGAGGGCGGCAGGGCTTCAATATTAAGGATATTCGGCGGCGAGAGGCATGTTCCCCCGGGACCGCAATACGTCGTATATTGGAGCTCAAATAGCCGGGTCCTCACATCACCAATGTCCGCTGAATTGACGCCGACCCCTGAGAAAAAGCGAACATTCTCGCTCTCCATCGGCCAGCTCACCTTCGGCAGCTTCCTTCTGGTGCTGGCGGTGATCATCGTCACCTCGACCGCGAGCGTGATCGCGATCCGGCACATCGACACGACCTTCGCCGAGCTGCAGCGGCTGCAGAGCGTCGGCGATCTCGCCGAGGACATCGACCGCCGCATGAACGAGCTGCGGCTCGCCGCGCGCGACTTCGTCACCGACCCCGGCGCCGGCATCCAGTTCAAGCAGGTAGGCGAGGCGGCCTCGACGCTCAGCGACATCCTGAAGAAGACGCGCGTCGAGCTCGTGCCCGAGCAGCAGGATATGATCGACGGGGTCAGCGAGCGGCTTGCGACCTATCGCAGCGGCCTGGAGCGCATCTCGACCTTGATCGATCGCCGCGCCCAGCTGCTTGCCGGCCTGCCGCCGCTCCGGGACCAGTTCGACGCGGCTGTCTCCGGCACCGCGGACCGAGAGCTGGCGTCCCGCCTGTCGGAAGCGCAGAGCCGGATTGCGCTCGGGTTGCTTGCGCGCAACCCGTCCGCGGCCGAGCAGGCGGCCCAAAGCATGCGGGCGATGGGCGTCGCTGATCCCAAGCTCAGATCGGCCGTCAACGACTACGCCGAGGCCATCATCGCGGTCGCTGTCCGTGAACGGCAGATCGCCGACATCGATCGCGAGGTGCTGGGAACGGAGGGCCGGCTGATCGGCCGGGTCACCGAATTGCTGCGCGAGGTCAGCGCCCGGCGCGGTCACGTGCTGTCGCGCGACTTTGCCCGCACCCTGACGGAGGCGCGCTGGCAGAGCATCGTGCTCGGTACCATCGGCGTGCTGATCGGCATTCTCGCGGCCGGCTTCGTAGTGCGGCGGACAGTCCGTCCGCTCGCCCAGATCGCGCGGTCGATCCGCGCGCTCGCAGCCGGCGAGAAGAACACCTCGATCCCGTCCGCCGACCTCGACAATGAGATCGGCGACATCGCACGCGCGGCCGAAGTGTTCCGCCGCGCGCTGGAGGAGGCCGACACGGCGCGCGAGGCGGCGGTGCGCGCACTGACCGAGCAGCGCCTCGCGGAAGAGAGCTACCGGAAACTGTTCGAGGGCTCGGTCGACGGCATCTACGTCACGACGCCGGCCGGCGACCTCCTCAACGCCAATCCGGCGCTGGCGCGGATGATGGGCTACGATAGCCCGCAGCAGCTGATCGACAGCATCAACGACATCGCCCATACCATCTACGTCAATCCCGAGGCGCGCGTCGAATATCAGCGGCTGATGGCACGCGACGGCATGGTGCGCGAGTTCGAATACCAGGTGCGCCAGCGCGGCGGCGACATCCTGTGGCTGTCCGACAGTGCCACCGGCGTCCGCGACGAGGCCGGCAACATCGTCCGCTACGAGGGCACGCTGCGCGACATCACCGACCAGAAGCGCGCGGAAGACGCCATCGCCGAAGGACGGCGCCTGCTCCAGCAGGTCATCGACACCGTGCCCGCGGTCATCAACGTCAAGGACCGCGACCTGCGCTACGTGCTGATGAACCGTTACATGGCCGGCATCTTCGGCATCGAGCCCGGCGATGCGCTCGGCCGCACCACGGCCGACCTGATGTCGCGCTACGGCGCGGCCAAGTCCGACGAGAGCGACAAGCGCGTACTGACGCTGCGAAAAGGTCTCGGCTTCTACGAAGAGGAGTACATTGATTCTTCCGGCCACATGCGGCAATGGCTCGTCAACAAGCTGCCGCTGCTCGATGCAGAAGGCGAGATCGAGCGGATCGTCACCGTGGCGCTCGACATCGGCGAGCGCAAGCGCGGCGAGCAGGAGATGCGGAAAGCCAAGGAATCCGCCGAGACCGCGCTGCGCAATCTGCGCGAGACCCAGGCCTCGCTGATCGAGGCGGAGAAACTGGCGGCGCTCGGGCGCCTCGTCGCCGGCGTCGCACACGAAGTCAACAATCCCGTCGGCATCAGCCTCACGGTCGCTTCCGCGCTGGAGCGCAAGACCGCGATGTTCACCGCCGAGGTCGAGCGGGGCGAGCTGCGCCGCTCTACGCTCAACGACTTTCTCCACACCAGCCGCGACGCGTCCTCGCAGCTCGTCTCTAATCTCAATCGCGCCGCCGAGCTGATCCAGTCGTTCAAGCAGGTCGCCGCCGACCGCAACTATTCGGACCAGCGCAGCTTCGATCTCGGTGACCTCACCGAGCAGGTGGTGATGAGTCTGCGGCCGGGCCTTCGCAAGCACAATCTGACGCTCAATGTCGAGTGCCAGCCTGATCTGACCATGAACAGCTATCCGGGACCGTACGGCCAGGTGCTGACCAATCTGTTTCTCAACGCGGTGGCGCACGCCTTCCCGGACGGCCGGCCGGGGACCATCGACATCCAGGTGCGCGAGTCCGGCAAGGACAATGTCGAGATCATCTTCTCCGACAATGGCTGCGGCATGTCGCTCGACGTCCGCCGTCGTGCCTTCGATCCGTTCTTCACGACGCGCCGCGACCAGGGCGGCACCGGCCTCGGGCTGCACATCGTCTACAGCATCGTCACAAACAGGCTCGGCGGACGGCTCGATCTGGATTCCGAACCGGGCAGCGGCACGCGTATCCAGATCATCCTGCCGCGCGTGGCGCCGCTCGAGCAGGCCGCGGAATAGCTCGAGCGTTCTCGAGCGAATTGGATGCCGGTCCGTGTGAAGAAAGCGCGTCGAAACAACAATTGAGAGCTTTGGTTGATTCGATCAGAACCGAAGCTCTAGTCGGCCTCCGCAAGCTTGTGCAGCGTCGCGCCGAAAATCTGGCTGGCCTTGCCGACCAGCGCGGTGCCCATCATGTCCCCGCGCGTCTCCGTGAAGGTGCCGCTGACGCCGATGCCGACCGCGGCAGGGCCGCCGAACAGCGGATTGTCGTCACCCCGCGGCGAGGTGTGACGCTGGACCAGCACCTCGCCCTTGAAGGTGTTGTCCTTCACCGTGTAGCTGCCGGTGTAATAGAGGTAGGCATCGCCGCCAAGAATCTTGCCGTCGCGAAAAAGAATCACGCCGCTGCCCTTGCCGACCCGACCATCGAGCAGGTTCACGTGAATCGAATAGAGGCCGTTCTTCATAACGTCCCGAGGCCGGCCGCCATCGCCCAATGGCGCAACCGGTAGGGCATTTATGCCAAAGGGGATGCGGCCACGCAACGCGGGAGTTTGGCCGCCGGCCTTGCGAGCCTGCCCGTGAGCCGTAGTTGTCCCGGCTTGTCTATGACACCGCCATGACGGTCTGATCATGAAGCGAGGCCAGTCGTTGCGAATCAAGTTGGCCCGCGAAATGCATAACCATTGTTGCACTGGCCGCGGGGTGCTGGAGCAAGACAAACGTGAGCAACTGGATCGATTCCGGCGGCGAGAAGCCGCGTCTGTACAGTGTGCGTCCCACGATTTGCGAAACACGACAACGGCGGATTGGCGGCGCGGCACGCTGGCGAAGCGTGGCGAGCCTCGCTTGCGCCCTGGCGCTGATCGCACTCGCAGCCCCCTTCGGGCACGCGCGCGACCGCGGCCAGTTCGTCAACACCAATGCCGAATTGAAAGCCTGGTTCGACGGACTGCGAAGCGGCAAGGGGCCTTGTTGCTCCGATGCCGACGGCTCGGCGCTCTCGGACACCGACTGGGACAGCAAGGACGGGCACTATCGGGTCCGCGTCCCGCGTTATGGCTACGTGATTGACGGCCGACCGCAGGAGCTCGTCTGGGTCGACGTACCCGAGGAGGCCGTGATCTCGGAGCCGAACCGGGTGGGGCGCACCATGGTCTGGCCGATCTACGGCTACATGGGCGTCGCGGTCCGCTGCTTCATGCCCGGCAGCATGACTTAGGCACGCGGGCCGGCAACGTCGCCCGGTGAGCCGATGCGGCGCGCGCCGTGTCAGGTGTATTTCTTGTCGCGCTCGAGCAGCTCGATCGAGATGCCTTCGGGGCCGCGGATGAAGCAGATGCGCACGCCGGGGCGGATCGTGGTCGGTTCGCGCGTGAAGGTGACGCCCTTGGCCTTGATCTCGGCGGCGACGGCGTCGATGTCCTTCACCGTGAGACCGAAATGGTCGAGGCCCTGATGCGGGTGCGGCGGCGGCGGGTTGACCGCGTTGTCGCCCTCGAGTGGTGCAATGAAGATCCTTGCGCCGCCGAGATTCACGTCGATCCGTCCGGGCGCTTGCATGATCTCGCCACCAAGGATGTCCCGCAGCCAGGCCGCCGTGGCCTCCGGATCAGGGCTGCGCAGATGGACGTGATCCCAAGTGACGATTGGCATTTCATGTTCTCCCGACGGGTCTTGATGTTGCAGCGCATGTTAGCGGCCTCGGCCGGTGACCGCCACCGCCCTTGCCGACTCGACAGCTGCGCGGGAACCTTAGTTCGTCTTCCGGATTAAGGTAAGCAGTGGCCGATCCGTTGTCGAACGTGCTTCCGCCGCGATCGGTGAGGCAACCATGAACGCTGGGTTTGACCGCATCGGGATAGGGCGTCTCGCCGGAACCGGCGAGCGACTGGCGCGGGCGGTGACGATCGCGAGCGTTTCATTTGCGCGAGGCCTGCTGTGGCTGTTGGCGGCCATCATCGTCGGTTGCGGCATCGGGATGCTGCTCCCTCTTGCCAAAGGCAACAGCGCCGAACCGGTGAGGTCTGAGGTGGCAGCGGTCGAGACTGCGCCTTCGGGCGATGCGACCGCCGCGTCGCCCCCTTCCGAGGCTCAGATTCCGACAATGGCCGAACTCGGTCGGATCAGGATTTCATCTCAGACTTGGCGCCGCGGCGGCCTTGGCTCGAAGGCGTTGGTGACGCTCACGCTGCGCAACGACAACGACTATGCCGTAAAGGATGTCGAGATCGTCTGCGCTTTTGCGCGGCGCGATGGGAGTCATCTCACCGACCGCAGCCGCGTTCTAACGGACCCTGTCGGCATGAAGAGCCGCAAGACTTTTGCGCGCATTCCTGTCGGCTTCGTCAACGTGAATGCCGATCAGGCGAAGTGCTCGCTTGTGGCAGCACGTCGGACATAAGGACGGCATTGCCGGGTAGCGGAAAAGTTACTGTCCTGGGGGCTTGGCCGAAAAACTTGGCGTCGCCATTTGAACCGAACGGCTGGGGCCAGGAACCAATTAAATGATCGCCTGTTAAGGCGGAGAGCCCACGCGGGGATGCGGCGGGCGGAGCGTGGCCAATGCCCATCTTTCGGTATTTCTTCTTTGTCGGGGGAGCCTTGCTCGCACTGCTGTTCGCGGCGAGCTACGCTCTGCCAACTTCGGCTGTGACGCAGGCTATCGCAACTGCAAGCAACGAACAGCCGTTGATCCGGATCCGGTCCGATCGCCACCTGCCGGAGCGTGTCGTACTCGACACCAGTCAGCCGACTCTTGCCGCCCCTGCGGTGAAGATCGCCGCCGTCGCGGCTCCCCAGCCGCCGGTGGAGGGCATGTCACCGGCCTTCGCCGAAATTACAGCCAAGGCGCGGGTCCGCGAGACTTTCGCCCAATTCACGCCGGCCGCGAAGGCCGGTACCGCTACGGCCAAGAAGTCCGAAGCCAAGACGCAGATTCAGCCGCAAATTCAGGCGCAGGCGCAGCTTCCTCAGGCCCAGCCACTTCAGACCCCAGCGCAGCAGCCCAAGCGCAAGGTCGCCAGAACGCATCCGGTGCCGCAGCAAGGGCGGCCGATGATGGTGATGGCCCAGCAGCCGCATTTCGGCTTCTTCAACAGCACTTGGTAAGAGCGGGTCTGACCCGTCTCGAATCGGGGCGGGAAGGGCTTTTTATTGGCCGGCCTCTCTGCTAATTCGAACCCATCCGAACGTCGTCCGGCCTGCTGGCTCGCCAGCAGCGATCTGAGGCGTCTCGGTTGCGGCCCAATCTCTGGGCCAGGGCGCTCGTAGCTCAGCTGGATAGAGCATCGGATTTCGATTCCGAGGGTCGGGAGTTCGAATCTCTCCGAGCGCGCCAATTCCGGATATGTTCCGAAGAGGGCGCTGACAACAACGACCGCCGCAGGGGGCTGCCTGGTCAGCCTGCCGTCGGACCGGCTTGCCGACCCCGCGCCAGCGTGTCGGACGGCGCTTCGTGGAAGGTCGCGCGGTAAGCTGCGGCAAACTCCCCCAAATGGTGAAAGCCTTGGGCGCGCGCGCATGTGGTGACGGTGGCGCCGCCGCCCTTGAGAAGGCGAGACCGGGTCGCCCACAATTTTTTCAGGCGAATGTACTGGTGCAAGCTCATGCCGCGCACCTTGCTGACGGCGCCGCCGAGCGTCCGGATCGAGACGCCGAACTCGCCGGCGAGATCGGCTGTATAGATCGGCGCAGTCGGATGTGCCGCGACGTAATCGTCGATCCGCTGCACGAGTTTGATCGACCGCTCGCCCTGGACGGAGGCACTCCGGTCCGAGAGCGGATCGATGCGAAACAGATCGTCGAGCGCGAGCAGCAGGCCTTCCTGGAGATGGGCGGCGACCTCGGTCGTTTCGAACAGGGCCGGCTGCACCGACGCGGTTCGCAGAATGTCGAGCAGGAGCTGGCGTATGTGGAGCAAAGCGGGGCGGTTCGCGCCAAAGGCCCGCAAATCGTCCGCCTGATCGAACCAGCCCCGGTCACTCAGGCCAGGTGAGAAGATGATCATCGCATGATGATTGGTCCGGCGCTCGACGAAATGGCATTCATCGCTGCCGCGGAGCGCGATGAAGAAACGCGCGTCCAGATCAATGCCCTTGGAATTGACCTGAAGGTCGTCTGTCATGGGCAGGATCACCATCCCGCCGGGCATCCGATAGGCCGCGTCGAGGATGCGCGCGAACGAGCGCATCATGACGATGCGGCAGCCGGGCAGGGAGACGACGGCACGAGCCGCCGCGAAATTCTGGACGTCGAGCGGAATGCTTCTGGCATCCTCCATCGACTCGATCGGCCGAAACGCATCGACGTCGGCAAAGCCGATCAATTGAAGCGCCGAGGAAGGGGCGAGGGCGTCGAACAACATGGGTGTGGCCGGCTGCCGCAATGTGACAATCAAATGAACGTCAGTACATCGCCATCAATGGCGAAACATCGCGCTTCAGTAAACCGGATTCCGGGCCGTAGTATTGCGGACATCATGGCATGAAGCCCGGCTCGTCAACGGTCTCGCGTCATCGGCTGGCCGGTGGCGAGGTCGATGAAATGCAGCCGCGTGCAGGCGGGACAGGCGAAGGAGGCAAAGCTCTGCGCCTCCTGTTTCTGTTGCTTCTCGAGATGGGTCTGCACATTCATGCCCGTCTGGGGACATCGAAAAACGATCAAATCGACCATCTTCGGAGAATGACGGCGTGGCGGATTTCGTCTTTGATCTAGATCAGTTTTGGAATGACTCCAGACCACCATCCTTGATCTCGCAAAGGCGAAGGGGCCCCGGAGGGCCCCTTTAAAATCACCAGCGGCGGTAGCGTGGTCCGTAGTAGCGAGGCCCACCATAGAAGCGCGGTGCATATCGGGGACCGTAGTAGGGCCGCGGCGCGTAGTATCCATAGTAGTTCGGGCGCCAGAAACAGCGTCCCCAGGCGTCACAGACCATGCGGACCTGCTCGACGTCCGAGACCTGCGGCGTCGCAGGAGCAGGCGCGATGGGCATGGCGGACGCCGCCGATGATGCAACCAACGCACCCAACAGGGACGCGGCGACGAGGCCAATTCTAAGCTTCATGATGTCTTTCTCCGCTTACGCAATACAGGGATATCGAAGTTTGTTCTGATCAAATTGTGGCGGGACCGAAATGTAATGCTGATGAACAGGTCTTCAGCCAGCCCGCCGCAGGCCTGACCTTTGGCTCCGGGAAACTATCCCAGGTTCGGCTCTTGACCAATGCTGCGCTTGCGTTTGCGTCCCCGCAGGACATTGCCGCCATCCTTGATCCCGCGCAATTCATCGGTGCGGCTTCGTCCCTAAGCTTGGCGTCGTGGCCAGCCTTTCGAGCATTTCGAAGCGCTGGCTCGCGAGGTCGCTTTGGAGCTGTGCAAATGGACAAAATGAGAATCGACAAGGGTGACTGGCTGGTCGTGTGCGACGGGCGCAAGGCGCTCATTCTGGAAAACCTCGGCGACGAGATGTTTCCGAACCTCCACACCAGGGGAGGTGCACGAACAGCCCAATCCCGCGACTGCTGCGCAAGGGACCGACGCGCCGGGCAGGCTCCATGGCGCGGCCGGCAGCGCGCGCAGCTCGGTGGAGCAGACTGATTGGCACGACGAGGCCGAGCGCGCCTTCCTGCGCAGCCTGGCCGGACGGCTCGATGCCGCCGTCAGCTCAGGCGAGACCTCGGCCTTGACCATGGTGGCCTCGCCGCGTGCGCTTGGGATGATTCGCGCCGACTATTCGGATGTGGTGCGCAAGGCACTCCAGGGCGAGGTCGGCAAGGACCTCGTCAAACTGCCGGTCTACGAGATCGAGAAGCAATTGCTGCAGTCGGGCGCCGCCAAATAGCGGCCCCCCCGCAGAGGACGCGCCTGCGCCACTCAGAAGCAGGGGTGCCGGCGGCGGTCCTGGCCGACATAGGCGGCTGCGCTCTGGTAGCAATGGTTGGTCGACGGGCCGTCGTAAAAGGCGAACGTTCCGGGCGTGATGCCGGGCCCGTAATTGTGCAGATAGCTGATCGGGTAGGGCAATGGGCTCGTGTAGTGGCGGTGGTACCGGTGATGTCCCAGCGCCTCTGCGAGGCCAGGGGCAAGGATGGCGGCCGACAGGGCAGCAATCGCGGCTACAAGCTTCAACTTGCTCATCTCGAATCTCCGGAACCCGCACGAATAGGTCAGCCGTTTATAGCCAGTTCGGCCCGCCGGAACACCCGTCTGCAGCCCGGAAATCGGGGCCAATCCCGCAGATTCCCGGGTGGGTGTGACAGAATTGCCGGTTCTGTGGTCCAGACTTGCCCATTTTTGGCCTTTTCGAGATGCTTAACGAATTCCCCACACAAGTGTGACCAAACAGAATTAGCTCAAGACTCCTGTTGCCGGCTTCTTGGGGTCCATAGGCCGGTCCATTCCTGAAGGCTTTCGCCGTCACCTCGCCATGCGCATCACGCTTCTGAGCCTGCTGTTGCTCTCGGTCGTCGCCGCCACGCCGGCGCGTGCCGAGCTGCACATCACCCGCGACCACGGCGGCTATGTCGAGGAGTACAAGGCCAAGTACAAGCGCGTCCGCGAGAAGGGTGAGCGCGTCATCATCGACGGCATCTGCAACTCCGCCTGCACCCTGGTGCTCGGCATCGTGCCGATGAACAAGATCTGCGTAACGCCGCGCGCCAGCCTCGGCTTCCATCAGGCCTACTACGACAAGGCCTTCACCTTCGGCATCAAGGTCACCAGCGCGGAGGGGACGTCCGACCTGATGGCCTATTACCCCGACACGGTGAAGGACTGGATTCGCCGCAATGGCGGGCTCACCACCGACATGAAAAAGATCAAGAACGGCATCGAGCTCTGGAAGATCATCGATCCCTGTCCGGACGAATGGTGAGCGGCTGAACCGTCCCGTCCGTCGCAGCGCAGCATCGTCTGGACGAAATTGGCCGAAATTCGCATTGCCGCATTGGCCCCCGGTGGGGCAATGAGGCGGCAATGAACCATAATCAAGAAGCCCTGACCGCCCGTGCCGCGCCAATCCTGTTCGTCCTGCTCTGGAGCACGGGCTTCATCGGCACCAAATACGTCGTCAACAATGCCGATCCCCTGACCTACCTCGCCATCCGCATGGCGTTCGTGGTTGGTCTGATGGCGATCATCGCTGCCGTTGCGCGACCGAAATGGCCGGACCGTATCGGCATCGCGCACAGCGCGGTCGCGGGCATTCTCGTCCATGGCTTCTATCTCGGCGGCACCGCAATCGCGATCGCGCACTCGATTCCGGCCGGGCTCTCCGCGCTCATTCCGGGCCTCCAGCCGATCCTGACCTCGACCATCGCCAACCGCTGGCTCGGAGAGAAGGTGACGCCGGTGCAATGGGCGGGGCTCGTGCTTGGCCTCGGCGGCGTGGTGCTGATCCTGCACGGCCGTCCCATGACCGGCGAAGCCGGGCTCGGCTGGCTCGCCTCCGTGGTCTCGCTGATCAGCATCACGCTCGGCACGCTCTATCAGCGTCGCTACTGCAACCACATCGACTGGCGCGCCGGCAATCTCGTACAGTACGTGTCCGTCACGATCTTCTTCGCGATCGGCGCGTTCCTGTTCGAGGACCGCGTGGTGCACTGGACGCGCGAGTTCATGCTCGCGCTGGCCTGGCTCGCCGTGGCGCTCTCGATCGGATCGATCGGGCTGCTGTACTGGCTGATCCGCCACGCCGCCGCCACCTCTGTTGCAAGCCTGTTCTATCTGGTGCCCGCCGTGACGGCGCTGATGGCTTATCTGCTGTTCGGAGAAAAGCTCGATGCGCTGGCGATCGTCGGCATGGTGATGTGCGCGGCCGCGGTGTTCGTGGTCAACCGACGCTTCTAGGACCGGCGAGCCGGGCGCCGGAATACATCCCTGACGTGCGCGGCAAGATCGTGCTACGGTGGACACATTTCAGTGGCCCTTTCACAGGTGATTTTCCATGAAGAAGGCGAGACGCGCATTGCTTGGCAGGTCCCTGAAGCCAGTCCGGATTGCCTGCATCAACTACGCCGAGCCGATGATTAGCGGTCGCAAGATGTCCAGGCTCACAGCGGCGCTCCAGAAATGCTACGACAAGCACTTCCTGCCGGTGTGGGGCTATCCGGTCGACCTCTATGTCACCGAAAAGCCGAAGCCGGGTGACTGGCAGCTGGTCTATTTTGACGAGGCCTCCCACAAGAACATGCTCGGCCGCCATGAGCTGACGCATCGCCGCCAGCCGATCTCAAAGATCTTCGTCAAGGCGTTGGGCGACGAGCCCGTCAGCGTGGCGGCCTCGCACGAGCTGTTCGAGATGGTGCTCGATCCCATGGCCAATCTCTGGGCCGACAAAAACCCGAACACCCAATATGCCTATGAGGTGTGTGACGCCGTGGAAGAGGACACCTTCTTCGTAGCCGGCTTTGAGATGTCGAACTTCGTCTATCCCTCCTGGTTCGAACCCTTCAAGCACCCCCGCGGCACGAAGTTCGACCACATGGGATCGCTCAAGGAGCCGTTCTCGATGACCGAGGGGGGCTACGTCATCAAGAAGGTGAACGGCAGGAGATTGATCAAGCAGTTCGGCTCACCCGAGAAGCGCCGGCGCTTCAAGGCCGAGGACCGGCGCGGCCATCGCAGCGAATTTCGCGATCCGCAAGGCGAGCATCACCCGGGCCGGCGCGCAGCCAAGCGGCGAGGGTAGGTATCGCTGGAGCCGCCTCCGGGCGCGTCCGCCCCCGGAGACTTGGGCTTTGCGATCAGCGCTTGGCCTTCTTTTTCGACTTGGCAGCTTTCTTGGTGGCCTTCTTTGCTGTCTTCTTGGCCGTCTTCTTCGACGACTTCTTTGCAGCTTTCTTCGAAGTCTTCTTGGCGGCCTTCTTCGACGTTTTCTTCGCAGCCTTCTTGGCTTTCTTCTTGGAAGCCTTCTTCGGCGCGACCTTCTTCGCGACCTTCTTGGCGGCTTTCCTGACCTTCTTCACAGCAGTGACAGCGGCGTCCTTGGTCGTTTCTACGGCGGCGGTGATCGTGTCCATCGCCTGTTCGGTGATCGGCTTGTCGTCGTCCATATCGTCCCCCACGGTTGCATGGAGCGATGACGATAGCGCGTTTCATAATTGTGTCAAAGCAACGCTCAACCTTTGCGGATCTTTGCGTAGGCGGCGAGCGCGCGCGCTCGTCCCTTGGCATGATCGACGATCGGCTGCGGATAGCTCTTGCCCAGCGTGACGCCGGCGCTCGCAAGCTCGATCGGCGTCGCCCGCCAAGGCTGATGGATCAGCTTGGCTGGCACATCCCTCAACTCGGGCACCCAGCGTCGCACATAGGCTCCATCCGGGTCGAACTTCTCGCCCTGGAGCACCGGATTGAACACGCGGAAATAGGGCGCCGCGTCGGCGCCGCAGCCGGCGACCCACTGCCAGTTGGCGGGATTGCTGCCGGCATCCGCATCGACCAGCGTGTCCCAGAACCAGCTCTCGCCGTCGCGCCAGTCGATCAGGAGGTGCTTGACCAGGAACGAGGCGACCACCATTCGGACCCGGTTGTGCATCACGCCAGTGTGCCAGAGCTCGCGCAGGCCGGCGTCGACGATGGGATAGCCGGTGCGGCCGCGTTGCCAGGCCGCGAGTGCCTTGGCGTCGGGCTTCCATGGGAAGCCGTCGAAATTCGCTTGCAGGTTTTCGGTGGCAAGGTTGGGATGGTCGTGCAGCAGGTGCCGGCAGAACTCACGCCAGCCGAGCTCGCTCAGGAACTTGTCGACACCGGGTCCGATCGCGGGGTTCTCGGCCGCGGCGAACCGCGCGGCGTGCCAGACTTGGCGCGGGCTGAGCTCGCCGAACCTCAAATGTGGTGACAGGTGTGAGGTGCCCTCCCGGTCCGGGCGGTCGCGATCGCCGACATAGCCACGTGCGGTGTGCTTGAGGAAGTCGCGCAAGCGGGCGAGGGCGGAGGCTTCGCCGGGGGTCCATGTCTCGCGCAGGCCACCGGCCCAATCGGGCTTGCCCGGCTCGAGCTTCCAGGTGTCCAGCGGGTCGCTGGCGACTCCCGGCGCAGGACGCAGTTCCTTCGGTGCTGGCAGGGGCTTTGGCGGATCGCCGAGCGCCAGCACGCGCCGCCAGAATGGCGTGAACACGCGCAAGCCGCGGCCTTCCTTGTTGCGGATTGCCGCGGGCGGAACGAGCAGGTCGCCGGGGAAACTTTGCGAGTCCACGCCGAGCTTTGCCAGCTCTGCTTCGAGTTGCCGCTCAATCGCTTGATGCGGCGCCTGTGCGATCCCGTTCCAGTAGACCGCACGCCCTCCGCTCTCACGCGCCACCTCCGTGATTACCCTGGCCGCCGGCCCCTTGCGCAGGATCAGCGATCCGCCGCGCGTGGCAATGTCGGCGCCGAGCGCCCGCAGCGACTGCGCCAGCCACCAGCGCGCCGCAGCGCCCGGCGCTCGCCCGGCCGAGTCGTCCAGCACATAGAGGCAGATCACCGGCGCGCCGGTCTTCGCAGCCACCTTGGCGGCAGCGTGGAGGGCCGGATGGTCGGACAGGCGGAGGTCGTCACGAAACCAGACGATGATGGGCGGAGCACTTGGCGTAGTCCTTGGCGTGGTCAGGGCGTCCTCGTTTACCATTTGGAAAGCATTGGCGTCCGGCGATTGGAACCGCCGTTAATGCGACCGTAAGCCGATTGCACGAATATGCAGGAATTACAGGAGTCATTCCATTCATGTACGGACGAGCAACGGCGAAGTTTCTGCCGCAATTCAAACTTGGCACCAAGGCGCTCCTGTGCGCGGTGCTGCTGATCGCCATGAATACGGCGCTCGTGGTCGGGGCCGGCTATTGGTCGCTCAGCTCCGTGTTCAACGATCGTGCGCTGCGCGATATCGAGGTGAGTCTGCGCACGCTGGCGCTGGCCTTTGCCGAGACCAATCCCGACGCGAAGATCACCGTGAAGGATGGCGCGGTGGCGCGCGCCGAGATTTCCAAGATGCCGGATTTCAAGGATCACGCCATCGTCGATCGCGCGGTGTCCTATGTCGGCGGCAACGCGACCCTGTTCGTGTTCGACGAGGCGAGCGGGCAGTTCGTGCGGCGCTCGACCAACGTGAAGAAGGAAAATGGCGACCGCGCCGTCGGGACCCAGCTTGCCGCCGATCATCCGGCGCAGGCGCTGCTGCGTCGTGGCGAGGCCTACAAGGGCCCGGCCACGCTGTTCGGCAAGACCTTCATGACCGCCTATTTCCCGATCGCCGACGCCCGCGGCAAGGTCGCCGGCATCCTCTATGTCGGCATCCCGATGGCCCAGTTCGAGAGCATGCTGGCCCACACGATCGAAAGCATGGCGATCGCCGCCGGGTTCGCCGCGCTGCTGGTGATGGTCCTCACCTTGCTGGTCGTCCGCCGTGTCACCAAGCCGCTCACCTCGGTGACGCGCTCGCTGACGGCGCTCGCCGAAGGTCAAAGCGACGTCGAGATCGATTGCGAGGACCGCGCCGACGAGATCGGCGAGATCGCCCGCACGGTCGCGGTGTTCAGGAGCAATTCGCAGGAGCGGGCGCGGATGCGCAGCGAGCAGGCGGCGGCTTCGGCTGCAGCCGCCGAGCAGCGCAAATCCGACCTGCGCAATTTCGTCGAAGAGTTCCGCGGCGGCGTCGGCGGCATTCTCGACAAGGTGCTGACATCGTCAGGCGAATTCGAGCGGGCGGCGCGACAGCTCACCGACACCGCGCGCTCCACCGCCGATCTGTCGGCGCGGTCGGCGGGAGCTTCCGAAAACGCCTCCGAGCACGTGCGTTCGGCGGCGTCGGCCTCGGACGAGCTGTCTCAATCGATTTCCGAAATCACCCGGCGGGTGCAGGAATCGAACGTCATTTCCGCTGAGGCCGTGCGGCAGGCAGAGGCGACCGATCAGCGCATCGCGCAGCTCTCCGAGGCGGGCGCGCGCATCGGCGATGTCGTCAAGCTGATCACCTCGATCGCCGAGCAGACCAACCTGCTGGCGCTGAACGCGACCATCGAGGCCGCGCGCGCGGGCGATGCCGGCCGCGGTTTTGCGGTGGTGGCCCAGGAGGTCAAGACGCTCGCCGGCCAGACCGCCAAGGCGACCGACGAGATCTCAAACCAGATCGCCAGCATGCAGCTTGCGACCGAGGAATCGGTTGTCGCCATCAAGGCGATCAGCCAGACCATCGAGCGCATCAGCGGCATCGCCGGCTCGATCTCGGCGGCGGTCGAGCAGCAGAAGAGCGCGACCCAAAACATCGTCACCAGCGTTCGCGCGGCGGTATCGGGCACGGCCGATGTCGCCGTCAACGTCCGTCAGGCCGCCGAGGGTGCGAACGAGACGGGTGAGACGTCCAGCCGGATGTTTGCCTCCGCCCAGGCGTTGTCGGGCGAGAGCCTGCATCTGAAAGCCGAGGTCGAGGGCTTCCTCGAACGCGTGCGCGCGGCGTAAGAGCTAACATCGTCATCCCGGGCGGCGCTGACGCATCGCCCGGAATGACAGTTTCGTTATTTCGGCTGCGGCACGATCCGGATGTAGGGCTTCGGCTCCTTCCAGCCCTGCGGGTAGATCGTCTTGGCCTCGTCGTTGGAGACCGAGCCCGCGATGATGACGTCGTCACCCTGCGACCAGTCGGCCGGGGTCGCGACGCGGTGCTTGGCGGTGAGCTGGAGCGAGTCGATCACGCGGAGGATCTCCTGGAAGTTCCGGCCCGTGGTCATCGGATAGACCAGCACCAGCTTGATCTTCTTGTCCGGCCCGATGACGAAGACATTCCGAACGGTCTGGTTGTCGGCCGCGGTGCGCACAAGGGGATCGCCCGAGATCGCAGCCGGCAGCATGCCGTAGAGCTTGGAGACGTTGTAGTCGGTATCGGCAATCATCGGGAAGTTCGGCGCTGCGCCTTGCGTCTCCTTAATGTCCTCCGACCATTTGGCGTGGCGGTCGACCGGATCGACCGAGAGACCCATCAGCTTGACCCCGCGCTTGTCGAATTCCGGCTTCAGCCTGGCGAGCGCGCCGAGCTCGGTCGTGCAAACCGGCGTGAAGTCCTTGGGGTGCGAGAACAGCAGCGCCCAGCTATTGCCGATCCAGTCGTGGAACTTGATCTTCCCTTCGGTGGTCTCGGCTTCGAAGTCGGGGGCGGTGGCGCCGATCGGAAGTGTCATGGTTCTACCTCATGCCATTGAATTTGCTTGCGAATTCATCTTTGACCGTCGGGACCATTATAGGGGCTCCACGATCCCAAGTGAACGCTAACTGAACCGCTTCAAGTAAAATGTGAATTCCTTCTTTGAAGGCCTGATTTCCTAGCACCTTTTTGTTACAGCCGCGCCTGCGGCGAAACATCTCCACCGGGGCTATACGGGCGCGATTGCCCCGAGAAAGCCTTTTATGACTTCCATCACGCTCGCCCGTCGCTTCCCAGAACCGAAATGGTCCTGACAGCGACCAATTGGCAACCATCTCAAAAAGTCGCGATCCCCGTACCGAATCATTAACCACCCCTTTACGCCGGCATGAAATTGCTGGCCGGTCAGAAGAAATCTGGAAGTGAACTATGTCTGCCGCTGCGCATAAGTCTGTTGAGTCGCCGTCCCTTGAACCGTCCTGCCGCGATACCTCGGCCCATGCACTGACTATCGTGCGCGACGGCGTGATCACTGGCGAAGGCCCCACCACCAAGGGAAGGGTGCATTTCTCCCGCTCGCTCGATGCCGATGACACCGCCTGGTGTGCCCGCATTCTCACCGCCTCGGCCGTCAACGACCAGCCGGTCAGCCGTGCTGAGGCCGAAGTGCTGTTCGAGATCAACGAAGCCGCGACCGAGCGCACCGATGGCGGCCGTTTCGACGACCTGCTCGCCAAGGCCGTGGCCCATTATGCCGCCAGCGCCTCCGGCCTGAAGGTGCCGCCGCGCAGCGTCGCGCTGTCGGCCGAGTCCGATATCGAAGGATGGGCGCCGTCCTATGCCTCCAAGGTCAACAGCGAAATGCTCGAGTGGATCGCCAGCCAAATGCGCGGCAAGCGCCAGAACAACCGTCGCCTGATGGCGATGGTGGCGACCTTCCTGGGCGCCACCGCGCTGCCTCTGGCGGGCCAATTGCCCAACGTGTTCGACATCGGCATGTAAGATTTTGGGCATGTAAAATTCTGCGCCTCTCACGAGGACGCATTTGAACGGCGGGGTTATTTCCCCGCCGTTTTTTGTTTGCCGGCGTCCGGCTCCAGCCCGAGCGTGCGGCCCGGGAAACCGGCAGCGTCGAAATAGCGCTGGCTGCCGACGCGCTGGAAGTTCAGCACGGTCTGCAGGCCGTTCTCGGACTTCTTGGACTTCTCGACCCCCTTGTACGCCTTCGGCATGATTCCGTTGGGCAGGGCCTCCGACATCACGCGGCCAACGAGGCCGCCGTTCTGCGAACTGCGCAGGCCGAGGAGCTGGGCGGCCGTCATGCCGACGTCGGCATTGCTGACCGGGATCTCGCTGACATAGCCGGCTTTGAAGTCCGGACCGATCGCCGCCATGAAGTTCATGGTGTCACCGCGGCTGAAGCTGCCATGCATGCCCTGGCCCTGGCGCAGCACGGTGTCGGCGACCTGTACCGAGCAGTTGGTCGGCGCCTCGCCGCAATCGCTGGCATAGGAGCGGAAGTTGACGACGATCGCCGGCGTCGGCGTCGCCGCCTTGCCGCGCAGGTTGATGCTCGACAGCGGCAGGGTGCCGGGGAAGCGGCCGAGCGAGTCGTCGACGAACAGGCCGGAGACGTAGTCCTGCTCGAGCAGCGTCTTGATGGTCCTGGCCGCCAGCTTCTTGTCCTTGTTCGGTAGATAGATCAGGTCGGAGCCGCCATTGGTGGCGACGACGAGATCGGGCTTTTCCGGATCCTTGCCGAGGACGCCGTTGCCGGCCTTGGGATGCTTGTTACCCTCGACCTTGGCGTTCTTGTCGTTGGGATCGAACAGCGGCAGGTCGAGCGCCTTGGCGAGGTCGAGCGCCAGAAAGCCCATCGGCAAAAAGTCCTTCGGCGTGTCGTCATAGCTGACCTTGGCCGAGGAGCTGGTCTTGCTTTCCTTGGAGATGGTCGAGAAGCCGTGGTCGGCCTGGACCATGATGTTGGTGGTAGCGGCAAGGCCGAGCTCGTCCAACGCCTTGCGGAGCTGGGCGAGGTTGTTGTCGGCATTCTTGATGCTCGCCATGGTGCTCGGACCGTTGATGCCGGGCATGATCTGGTTGAGGCTGTCGCCCTGGTTATGCTGGGTGCCATCCGGATCGCGCGACCAGAACACCAGCACGAACGGCTTGTTGCGCGCCTTGAACATCGGCAGCACGACCTTGGCCGCGACGTCGGCGAAATAGGCCTGCTGCGCGACGTTGGCGACCGTTGTGCCGGGCGTCTTGGCATCGCCCGCCTTGGAGTTGTCGCCGCGCGGCGGCGTGGCGAGGGGCAGGCCGGCCTTGGTCAGCGCGTCCTTGACCTCGTCCGACAGCGCCACGCCATTTTTGCCGCCGGTCGCATCGTCGAAAACGACCGAATGCAGGCCGGCCTTTTCAGGCTTGTCGGTGTGGTCGAACTGATAGGTCGGGCCGACCTTGCCGATCGCCGCGGTGCTCAGCCCCTTGTCGCGAGCCAGCTTCAGGATGGTTTCTTCATTGAGATAGTCGCCCTTGAAATGCTCGTCGATGTCGCCGAGCACGGCGTCGTTCTCGATGAAGGGGACGACAGTGTCGCCGGCGGGCACCGAGGTGTAGTTGGTCCAGATTGTGTTGGAGAATACACCGGTATCGCCGAGATAGTGGCCGGTCGACATCGCCGAGCCGTTGGCCATGGTGAAGGTCGGGAACAGCGAGTGCGAATTCTTGAAGTTGACGCCCTTGTCGCGGATTTCGGCCATTGCGGGGGCGGTCTCGGGGGTGACCTTCAGCGCCCGCAGACCGTCCGGAATGAACAGGATCAGGTTGCGGGGCGTGTTGTTTTCGGCGGAGGCAGGTCCGGTCGAGAGTCCGGCGGACAACACTGTCAGTCCGGCTGACAGCAACACCAGTGAACGGCGCATCAAAATCTCTCCCTGCGAGCGGCTTGGCCGCCAACCGCGGCCCCGGCTTCGTTTAGTTTCGCTGCATGACGCTTTTGTTACAAGAGCGGAGCGTCATGCAAAGAAGGGTGGCGGCCGCTCGCGTGTCCCGGACGCGCTGCAGCGCGTAGCGGTGCTGCACAGAGCCGGGACCCAGAGGGCCGCGCACTCGCTGTTGCATGGGCCCCGGCTCTGCAGCGCACCGCCAAGAGGCGCTGCGCTGCGTCCGGGGCACGAGACCGTTGTTGGACAACCGACATGGGATCGCAGCCTCGCGGCATTCCGCCCGAGCTTTGCTTCGTCGCCTCACCCTCAATTGAAAGAGGGCGCAGGGAAGACCGGGTGCCGGCTGGCACCCACGGTCCACTGTGCGAGATTGTCGTAAGAACAATGCACAGCGGCATACAGGTGAAGCCAAAACATCCGGCCTTCCCTGCGCAGTGGCTTTACGGCTTATGTCGTGATCTC